>JBOGFO010000405.1:0-2809 GCA_050743445.1 Acidimicrobiia bacterium | reverse complement strand
ATGTCCCGCCGGCCGTGGGTGCAGATGAGGACGTCGGCCGCCGGGGGCGCCTCGGCCCCGCCGGCGTCGGCGTCGAGGAACTGCGTGGCGGCCGCCACCACCTCGCCGGGGTCGCACTCCGCCTCGGAGCGCTGATAGGTGGAGAACCCTTCTCCGGCAACGGACTGGTAGAGGACGACCCGGGCCGGACCGCCCCGGTCAACGGGCAGCAAACCCTGGAGGCGCAGGCCGCGCCGGGCAGTTTCGGCGACCAGAGGCGCCAGGGCCTGGACCTCGCTCAGGTCCCGGGGCCAGGGCCGGCGCCACTCGACGGCGAGGAAGCCGGAGTAGCTCCCGGCGGTGCCGACCGGGTCGACGCCCTCGGCACGGGCCCAGGCGGCGCAACGGAGTTCCAGGGGGTCCACGGACCGCACAGCATAAGATCATCCCGATGACCGACGAGGGCACGACAGACGACGAGGGCCCTGCTCCGGGGTTGCGGGAGCGCCACCGGCGCCGAACCGCCGCACAACTGGAGGAAGTGGCCCTGGGGCTGTTCGTGGAGCGGGGCTTCGACGCCACCACCGTCGACGACATCGCCGCCGCCGCTGAGGTGTCGCGGCGCACCTTCTTCCGCTACTACGCCTCCAAGGAGGACGTCCTCCTCGCCGACCACCCCAAGAACCTGGCCGCCCTGCGGGAGGCCCTGGCCGCCCGCCCGCGCGAGGAGCCGATCCTCACCGCTCTGCGCCAGGCCCTCATGTCGATGAGCGACACCTACGAGGAGAACCGTGACCGGCTCCTCCTCCGGGCCCGGGTGATGCGCGACACGCCCTCCCTGCAGGCCCGGAGCCTGATGCTGCAACGCGACTGGGAGCAGCACGTCTCGGAGATGGTGGCCGAGCACCTCGGCGTCGACGCCCACGGCGACCTGCGCCCGGCGGTGGTGGCCGCCACCACGCTGGGGGCGCTGCGGGCCGCCTTCGGGATGTGGCTCGGAGGCGGCGGCAAGGGCCACCTCCCGAACATGGTGGCCGAAGCACTCGACCTGCTCGACAGTGGGCTGTTGCAGATGACGGCCGTGGCCGCCAAGCCCCGGCGGAAGGCCGCTTCCGCCCGCCGTTAGTCCGGCCGCCCCAGGGAGCGGACGGCGAGGGTCAGAAAGACGGCGGCGAAGGCGACGACCACCGCCACCTCGGCCACCACGGGCAGGGTCCAGCCGAACACGTCCACGCCGACCGGGAAGCGCTCGAGCGCCTCGGGGGGGACGTCCTGGGCCGCGAATACCGCCCGGCGCAGGGGATCGACGGCATAGGTGAGGGGATCGAGGCGGGTGAGGGCCACCAGCCAGCCGGGGAGATCTCCCAGGGGGAAGAGGGCGCCGGAGAGGAACAGCATCGGCAGCATGAAGAACTGCATGACCACCGAGAAGCTCTCCAGCTTCTGCATGCGGCTGGCCACGAACGTGCCGAAGGCGGTCATGGCGAAGGCCATCAGCAACGACGACCCGAGGACACCGAGGACGACCCCGGGGGTGAGGCGGACGTCGACCACCGGGGCCAGGGCCAGCATCACGCTGCCCTGAAGGGTGGCCACGGTCGCTCCGCCGGCCGCCTTGCCCAGCACCAGGGCGGTGCGGCTGACGGGGGCGACGAGCATCTCGCGCAGGAACCCGAACTCCCGGTCCCAGAGGATGGACACAGCGCTGAACATGGCCGTGGTGACGACTCCCATGGCCACCACGCCGGGGAACACGAACTGCTTGAAGTCGACTCCACCGGTTTCGCCCACCAGCGGGCCCAGCCCCGCTCCGAGCACCACGAGGAACAGGACGGGCTGCACGAAGTTGGTGGCGATGCGGACCTTGGCCCGCACGAAGCGCAACAGCTCCCGCTGCCACACCATGGCGATGGTGCGGCCCTCGTCGGGCAGGTGCAGCGCGATGTCGGCGCCCATCCTCACCGCCTCCGGGCGGCGGCGAACCGGCGCATGACGACGTTGCCTTCGGCGGACTGCTCCCGGATCTGGCGACCGGTGAAGTGGAGGAAGACGTCGTCGAGGTCGGGGGTGTGGACCCGAACCCGCTCCACGGTCACGCCGGCGGCCACGACCAGCGGACCGACGGCCCGCTCGCCGTTGGCCACGGCCACCACCAGGCCACCCCCGGGGCTCCGGGTGACGTCGTAGCCGGCGGCCACCAGCCGGGTGGCGGCGGTCTCGTCGTCGGTCGTGCTCAGCCGCACCGTGTCCGCGCCCACCGCCGCCTTGAGGGCGGCCGGGGTGTCGAGGGCCACGATGGCGCCGTTGTCGATGATGGCGATCCGGTCGGCGTATTCGGCCTCGTCCATGTAGTGGGTGGTGAAGAAGACGGCCGCCCCCTCCTCGTCCCGCAGGCGGAGGACGTCCTCCCACATGCGGGCCCGGGTCTGGGGGTCGAGGCCCACCGTGGGCTCGTCGAGGAACAGCACGTTGGGGGTGTGCAGCAGGGCCCGGGCGATCTCCAGGCGCCGGGCCATGCCGCCGGAGTACTTCGACACGAGGTCGGACCGGCGGCCGGTGAGGTCCACCAGCTCGAGGACCCGGTCGAGCCGGGGGTTCACCTCGGTCCGGGGCACGCCGTAGAGCACGGCGTGGAACCGGAGGTTCTCTTCTGCCGTGAGCTGCTCGTCGAGGGTCTGGTCCTGGAACACGAGGCCGATGCTGCGGCGCACCGCCCGGGGCTGGCGGGCCACGTCGAAGCCGGCCACCCGGGCCTGCCCGGCGCTCGGCCGGGTGAGGGTGCACAGCATGCGGATGGTGGTCGACTTCCCCGCCCCGTTGGGGCCCAGGA
>JBOGFO010000404.1:0-3179 GCA_050743445.1 Acidimicrobiia bacterium | reverse complement strand
GGTCGGACCCGATCCGGGCGCGGGACCAGGGAACCGCCACGGACACCTCGACCGGCGCCTCCACGGCCGGCGCCAGAGCCCCGGCCCCGGCTTCGCCGATCCAGACCCGACGCTGGCGGACCTCCTCGAACGCCGGGTCGCCGCCGGCGCCGACACCGGCGCCGGCCCCGGCCGCCGTCACGGCCAGGAGCGGCCAGCAGACCAGACCCAGGCCGACCACCAGCCGCCCGCCGTTCGCCACCCGCGCCGTCACCCCGCGTCACTCCGCCAGACGAGAGGAGGCCGGCTCCACCGACTCCGAAGGCGGCGCCGCTGGCTCTGCCGCCCCCACCGGCTCCCAGAACCGGGCCAGCACCCCCTCCTGGTAGTCGGTGTTCTCAACCGCCACGTCGCCGGCGAAGGGGCGCTCGAGCAGGATGCCGAGCAGCAGGTTGAAGGCGAGGAGGATCGCCACCGACCCGCTCATGAGCAGGTGGATCCGCTGGCTGCGGGTCCCGAAGAAGTACATGAACCCGATGATCATGATGGCGCCGCCGGCCAGCAGACCCTCGAGCACGGCGGGCAGTGTGTAGGCCGCCTTGCGCAGGCGCATCCTGCGGTCGGCCACCACCCCGTCGAGCTCGCCCGACACCTCGGTGTAGAAGACCTGCTCGGTGACGGTCACGGGCTCGAAGGAGATGAGGGCGCCGTAGACGCGGTCCACGGCCTCGGCCGTCCGCCGGCTCGGAATCTCCCGCGACATCTGGTCCCACTCCTCCTCGACCACGGCGTGGGTGTATTCGCCGACGGCCCGCTCGATGGCGTTCCGGGGCCCCTCGGGGAAGGCCTGGCTGTCCCGCACGATCTGGGACAGGCCCGTGGCTTCGGACTGCACGACCTGCTGCGCCTCCTGGTACTGCTCCCACAGCACGACGATCACGAAGGCGAGCACGATGCCGTAGATGCCGCCGAGGATGCTCAGCACCACGCCGGCGACCTCGTTGTTCTCGCCGTCGGCCAGGGTGGGGAACCGGCGCCGTACCACCACGCAGACGACCATGCTGACCAGCGGCATGCCGCCGAGGACGAGCACCGCCAGCCCCCACGTGGGGATGTGGGTGAGGAGCCAGAGGCTCAAGTGTCATCCCCTCGTCGACTGGGAATCATTTCCATGACACTTTGAAAGATTTCGCTAAATTTCGTTGGCGTGTGACACCGGTTGTCGTATCGTGCAGCCGAGACGAGAGACCGCGGCGTGCCTGGGCGTAGCCGTCGCACCAGCTCCTGTCTGGAGCGTGAGAACCCAGTAAGGGCCATGCGATGCGCGCTTTGTCCCCAGCGCAGTCGGTGCCTTCCCCCGCCGGTGCGAGCGGGTTCGCCCGCATCCGGGTCGGGGTGTTCGACGAGCACGAGATCTTCCGCCGGGGGCTGGTGTCGTGCCTCGGTGAGGACCCCGCGGTGACGGTGGTGGCCGACGGCGCGACGCCGCCGGTGAATGGCGACACGGCACTCGACGTGGCCGTCGTTTCGAGCGACGTCCTCGCCGCCCACGCCGCCTCCCTCACCGCCCACCTCGTCGTCTGCTCCGAGGACGGCCCCACGCCGGCCATGGCCACCGACCCCCGTGTCTACGCCGTCCTCGCCCACCGAAAGGTCAGCCCCGAGCAGGTGCTCGGGGCCATCCGGGCGGCGGCCGTCGGCCTGCGGGTGGTGCCCGTCGACCCCAACCCGTGCGCCCTCGATGGCCGGAGCCTCAGCGTCCTCCGGCAGCTGGCCGCCGGCGCGTCCACGGCCGAGATCTCCCGGTCGCTGGGCTACTCCGTCCGCACGATCAAGCACGTGATCCAGGACGTCCAGCATGAGTTCGGGTCCCGGAACCGCTCCCAGGTCGTGGCGGAGGCCGTCCGCCGTCAGCTGATCTAGTGCCCCCGTCAGGGGACGGTCACGGTGAACTGCCCGGGCGAGGTGATGGTGATGACCCCGGCGTAGGCGCATTGGCAGACCGACGAGTTCGTCAATGCGGGCAGGCCGCCGACGAGCACCGTGGGGGAGCCCGGGGCCCACGGCGCGACCAGCGCCGGTGTGCAGGGCATGGGGGTCAGCGCTCCGGAGGCGGCCGCGGTGGCGGCGGCCACCGTCGGGTTGGCCAGGCTGGAGCACACCCCGAACGGCGCGATGTTGAGGTAGGGCTGGAAGTCGAGGATGGTGGCGGCCGGTGCCGCCACGGCCGAGACCCCGGCGGGGATCACCGTGAGCACGCTCGGCACCGCTCCGAAGCTGCACGCCAGGGCGGCTCCGCTGCACGTCGAAAGACCCATCGTTCCCAACCTCCCTCACCGGGACACCGTAACGATCTGAAGCCCGTCCGCCTCCCCCGTCCTTCGGGCACGCGCCCCTGCCCGATCGGGCAGTGGTGGCGTCCCGGGCGGGCAGCGGACCGACCGATGGGGGAAGGAACGGGATGACCGAAGGACAGTCCCTGCGGACCTATCCGACAGGTAACCCCCTTTGCTTGGCTGAGCCCGTGACCGGTGAGCCACTACGGGTGTGGATCGATGACGAGCACCCCATCTTCCGGCGGGGTCTCGCCTCCTGCGTCAACGCCGAGGGTTTCGCCCTGGCGGGCATGAGCGCCGATCTCATCCCCGAGCCCGACCCGGCGGCCATCGACATCCTCATCTTCGAGATGCGCCTGGGCGCCTTCTCCCGGGCGCTGGGCCTGACCCGGGGGACGCCCGTCCGCCTCCTGGCCCTGGTGGCTGAAGGCGACCCCCTGCTCTACGAAGCGGTCGACGCCGGGATGGCGTCGGTGCTCACCCGCAACGACCTCACCCCCGACGCCCTGACCGGCGCGCTGCGGGCGGTGGCCGCCGGCCAGTGCGCCGTACCCCTGGCCTCGGTGCCCGCACTGTTGGAGCGGGCGGCCCATTCCCACGCCGGCGCCACGCGGGGCCTGAGTCCCCGGGAGCTGTCCGTCCTCCAGCTTCTCTCCGAGGGCGAGGACACCCGTGACATCGCCGAATCCCTGGGCTACGCCGAACGGACGGTGAAGAACATCGTCCACGACCTGCTCGTGAAGATGAACTGCCGCAACCGGGTGCAGGCCATCGCCATGGCCACCCGGCGCGGGCTCATCTAGGCCATGGGCCGTGCCGCCGCCAAACCTGCCGCCGCCCGCCCCGCCGCCGGCGAGCCCGAGC
>JBOGFO010000403.1:0-3414 GCA_050743445.1 Acidimicrobiia bacterium | reverse complement strand
TCGACAGACCACGCTCGTTGTCGAGGCCGAAGTAGGTGTGGACACTGGACTTGCGGAGGTCGGCCGAGAGCAGGACGACCCGCTTGCCCACCTGGGACAGCGACACGGCCAGGTTGGCGGCGATGGCGGTCTTGCCGTCCTCGCCGGTGGGGCTGGCCACCATGATGGTCTTCATGCCCCGGCGCTCGGCCATGACCAGCATCCGGGTACGCAGCGCCCGGTAGGCCTCGGAGGCCGGGCTGTGCGGATGCTGCATCGTGACCAGGGTGGGGGCGGACCGGCCGTTGCGGCGGGTGCGGGGCACCGTGGCCAGCACCGGGGCCCGGAGCTGCTCCTCGAGGTCGACCCGGCCCCGAAGGCGGCCGTCGACCCGGTCCCGACCGAAGGCCACCAGCAGGCCGAGGAAGAAGCCGAAGAAGCCTCCCATCAGGGCGTTCGTCTTGGGCTTGGGGCTGGAGGCGGCGCCGGGCCGGTTGGCCGGGCTCACCACGAAGGCGGGGTTGGAGACGTCGAGGGTGTTGAACTGGGCGAGCTTGTCCCGGTACGGAGAGGCCTGGTCCTCGAGGCCGCGGAGGACCGCCTCGGCCTCAGCCTCCTGGGGGCTGGCCGGCGGCACGGCCGCCAGGCGCTGCTGGGCCTGGACGATGGCGGTGTTGATGGGGTTGAGGGCGGCCTCGATGTTGGCGCGGCCGTTGTCCCGCTGCGCGGTGGCCTGGGCCCGGCGGTGGTCGATGTAGGCCTCGGAGAACGCCTTGGCGCACTCCTGAGCCCCGAGGCGGGTGCTGGCGCTGCAGTCGATGGCCAGCACCTGGGTGCTACCGACAGCCGATACGGTGACCTTCTCCGTCAGGGCGCTGATGCTCTTGTCGGTGTCGAGCTTCTCCTTGGCCAGCACCGCCACGGAGTCGGAGCGGGCAAGCTCCCGCTCGGTACCCATGTTGATCTCGCGGTCGAGGTTCAGCCCGCCGAAGATGTCGAACGCGATGGGCTTGACCTCCACCTCGGCGTGCGACACGTAGGTGGGCGTGGCCAGGATCACCGAGTAGAACAGTGCGAGCACCAGACCGGCGAGCGTCATGGCGGCGATCAGCACTTTTCGTCGCTGGATGACCGAGATGTAGTCGCCCATCTCGACCGAGGCTTCTGGGTACAGTTTCGTGCTCACGGGGGGACCGCTTTCTGTGGCTCGGGACGGGGGAAAAGAGGGGATGGCGCGACGGGCACCCGCGCCAAGAGTCTGGCTGTAAGTTACCACGCACCATGCCGCGGTTCCTCTGTGCTCTTTTCGGTCAAAAAGGACATCTCGGACACCCAAAACGGGCATCGGCCCAAAGAGCCGCGTTCCTGACTCCGGGACTAGCCCTGAAGTACTAGTACCGGGGGTGGAATGGTGCTCGTTTTTCAGCTTTCATACTGGTAACCTCGATGGGTCCTCCGGGTGACAGAAACACCCCGTCGACCGGCCTGCCCTGACCCGGGCCCACTCACGCGATCTGGGAGAATCGGCTCATGTCCTCATCCGCGCCCACCTCCGATCCGGGTCCCGCGGGCCGGCACGGCCTGGCCGCCTTCTTCACGGGGCGTACCGGGATCGCCCTGGCCGTCATGGTGGCCGGCGCCCTCGTGGCCGCCACCGCCTACGCGCTGGTCGGTGGCGACGGTGATAGCGCTACGCCGCAGGCCCGGGTCCCCGACCCCCGCCGCGACGTGCCCGTCGGCGCCCTCTTCGGAGCCCACACCAAGGTCGAGGAGAAAGAGGTCGACAACATCAAGGCGGCCACCATGGCGCTCGAGGACCACCTGGGCCGCAAGCTCGACATCAACCACAACTTCTATCCCTGGGACAAGGAGTTCCCAACCGACGTCGAGCGCTGGGATCTCGAGCAGGGGCGCATCCCGATGATCTCCTGGAACGGCAAGGACGTCATGGCCTCGGAGATCGCGTCCGGAGCCTTCGACCCGATGATCCAGGAGCGGGCCGCCAACGTGAAGGCGCTCGAGAAGCCAATCATGATCCGCTGGTTCTGGGAGATGGACGGGAACAAGAAGGGGCGGTTCGCCGAGTCGCCGGCGGCCTACATCTCCGCCTGGCGGCACATCGTCGACACCTTCAACGACCAGGGCGCCACCAACGTGGCCTGGGTGTGGTGTCCGAACGCCTCCGCCTTCACCACGGGTGAGGCCCAGGAGTTCCACCCCGGTGACGAGTACGTCGACTGGGTCTGCGCCGACGGCTACAACTGGGCTCCGGGGCGGGAGAAGGACACCTGGGAGACCTTCGCCGAGATCTTCTCCGGCTACTACGAGTGGGCATCCCAGCAGTCGAAGCCGATCATGGTCGGCGAGTTCGGCGTCCAGGAACGGGGCCCTGGGGACAAGGCGGCCTGGGTGGCCGAGACGGCCAACCTGATCAAGACGGAGTTCCCCCTGATCAAGGCCATCGTGTACTTCAACGCCAACCAGGATTACGACTGGCGGATGAACACTTCACCCGAGGCCTACCAGGCGTTCAAGAACCTGGCCAACGACCCCTTCTTCGATGCCGGGCTCAACCGGCGGCTACCCCAGTAGGCTGATTGTTCGCCCGGGAAACGCTGTGCGAGAATGAAGTTTCGTCGCTACCCGCGTTGGCGGAAGAGTGAGCATGCCGCTTTCCGAAGACGAACAACGCATCCTCCAGGAGATCGAGGCGCAGTTCTACGCCACCGATCCGCAACTGGCCCAGCAGGTGTCGGAGACGACGCTCTATCGCCACGCGGCCCGGGCCATCCGCTGGGCCGTCCTCGGCTTCGTCGCCGGCTTCGTGGTCCTCGTCGCCTCCTTCGCCTCCTCGCTGGTCCTGGGCTTCGCCGGGTTCCTCACCATGCTGGGCTGCGCCTTCATCATCGAGCGCAACGTCCGCAAGCTGGGAAGGGCGGGGCTCGACTCGCTCACGTCGCAGATGAAGAGCGCCCGCCTCAAGGGCATGCTCGGCGACGCCGGTGACAACGTCCGCCGCCGCTTCAAGCGCGACGAACCCAGCTAGCTAGAGGCCAAGGCCCGGCGCGATGTTGGCCCTGTGGGGGCCAAGATCGCACCCGCCCTTGGGCTGGGACGCGCCGGCTAGGTCCGGCCGAGCAGCGTGACGGGGCTGACGCGCCGGCGCCAGCGGCGCAGCAGGCTTTCGCCCGAGTCGAGGGTTCTGTTCAGGGTGTCGACCGCCTCCCAGGCATCGGCGGCGTCGTCGTCCGACGGGTCGCCTCCGGAGTAGGCGGCCTTGGTGAAGACCCCGGCCAGGCGGGCCATGGGCGTGCCCACTCCCGGCCGGTCGGTCTCGGCCCGTCCGGCGAACTCCAGCGGCGTGGCGGCGAGCGCCGGGGTGGCGCCGGCTTCCCGGAGCCGGTCGAGCGCCTCCGACCAGGCGCCGGCCACCCG
>JBOGFO010000402.1:0-4979 GCA_050743445.1 Acidimicrobiia bacterium | reverse complement strand
CTCCACAGCCGTTCGGCGTCGTGGACGCCCAGATCGGCCATCTCCACGCCGTGAGGCACGACCCGGATGCGGTCCCGGTCGACGCCGTAGAACTCCTCGACGTCGAGGGCGGTGGAACGGGACGGGCAGATGACCCGGGCCGCCTCGGCGGCGGTGATGGCCGCGGCCCGCTTGTACAGAGCCCGGGCCCGGCGGGGGTAACGGTCGGCGAAGCGGATGGGAGCCAGGTCGTGGACCGTGACCACCAGAGGGGAGCCGCCCGGCGGGGTGATGGCGGGGCCGGTGGAGTGGACCACGTCGAGATCCCCGCACACCGTCTGGGGCGGGGGGCGGCGCTCGGTCATCCACACGTCGTAGAGGCGCTCCCGTTCCAGGGTGAAGGCCTGGCGATCGAGCCCGAGCGCGTCCACCTCCGGAGGAGCGGTTTCGTGGGCGGCGTGGAACAGGACAAGGTCGGAGCTGTGGCCCGTCTCCACCAGGCCCTGGCACAGCGAAAGGGCGTAGACGCCGACGCCGGTCGGGATCCGCTGGAACATAGGTTCGGCGTTCAGGCCGGCGCGCATCCCTACTTCTTACCCGCTCCGGGCCTACCCGGTCACTCCAGCTGCCCGGAACCACTCGACAGTTCGGGCCAATCCATCGGGCAATGTGACCCTCGGGCGCCACCCCAGGACCTGCTCGGCCCGGGAGATGTCGGGGCGGCGGCGCACCGGATCGTCCTGGGGCAGGGGCTCGAACGTGATCCCGGGGTCGTTGCCGGTCATGTCGATCACCAGCTTGGCCAGCTCGAGCACGGTGTGCTCGTCGGGGTTGCCGATGTTGATCGGGTCGCCCTCCCAGCTCGAGTCGAGGAGGGCGCAGAGACCGGCGATCTGGTCGTCGACATAGCAGAACGACCGGGTCTGGGAACCGTCCCCGTAGATCGTGAGAGGTTTGCCGGCCAGGGCCTGGACGATGAAGTTCGACACCACCCGCCCGTCGCCCGCCCGCAACCGGGGGCCGAAGCTGTTGAAGATCCTGGCGATCTTGACGTCGGTGCCGTGGACCCGGCGGTGGGCCGTGGCCAGGGCTTCGGCAAAGCGCTTGGCCTCGTCGTAGACGGACCGGGGGCCCACCGGATTGACGTTGCCCCAGTAGGTCTCCGGCTGGGGATGGACCAGCGGGTCCCCGTAGACCTCGCTGGTGGAGGTGAGCAGGTAGCGGGCCCCCTTGGCCCGGGCCAGCTCGAGGGTGAGGCGGGTGCCCTCCGACCCGACCAGGAGCGTCTCCAGGGGCCGGGCCAGGTAGTCGGGCGGGCTGGCGGCGCTGGCCAGGTGGCATACGGCGTGGAGCGGACCGTCGACCGCCAGCGGCTCGGTGACGTCGTGGTCGACGAACGAGAACCCGGGCTTCCCTTCCAGCTCGGCCAGGTTGTCCCGCCGTCCGGTGGAGCAGTCGTCCACCGCCACCACCTCGTCGCCCCGGGCCAGGAGCGCCCGGCACAGGTGGGAGCCGAGGAATCCGGCCCCTCCGGTGACGAGAACCCGGCCCGTCACCTCCCCATGCCTTCGTAGTGGAACCCCCGGCGGCGCAGGGCGGCCGGGTCGAGGATGTTGCGGACGTCCACCACCCGGGGGACGGCCATCAGCTCGGCTACCCGGTCGAGATCGCAGTAGCGGAAGTCGTCCCACTCGGTGAGGACGGCCAGGACCTCCGCGTCGCGGCAGGCCTCGTAGGGGTCGGGTGCGACATCGAAGCGATCGAGGGGCAGTGACGGCACCACCTCGGGCGCCGGCCGGTGGGCCGGGCTCACCGTGACCCCTCCCAGCACCACTTCGACGGGCTCCTCGGTGAGGACGACCTCGGGGCCCCGCTCGAGCATCTCCCGGGTCCGCTCGCCGGCCGCCGGGTCGTAGGCGGCCACCACCGCGCCCGCCTCCAGGAGGCCTTCGACGACGGCCAGGGCGGGCGACTCCCGCAGGTCGTCGGTGCCGGCCTTGAAGGTCAGCCCCCAGACGGCGACCCGCACCCCGTCGAGGCTGTCCTGCTTCGGGGGACGCTCCCCGGTTCCGGCCGCCACCCGGGCGATCTTGTCCACCACCCGGTCGCGCTGGGAGCGGTTGACGTCCAGCACACCCCGCAGGAGGGCGAAGTCGTAGCCGGCCTCCTCGGCCACCCGGATCAGGGCGGCGGTGTCCTTGGGCAGGCACGACCCCCCGAAGCCGGGCCCGGGCCGGAGGTAGTCGAACCCGATGCGGGAGTCGTAGCCCATGCCCAGGGTGACCTCCCTGACGTCGGCGTCCACCGCCTCGCAGAGGACGGCGATGGCGTTGATGAAGGACACCTTGGTGGCGAGGAAGCAGTTGGAGGCGTACTTGATCATCTCCGCCGAGGCGCAGTCGGTGACGAGGACGGGGGCCTGCACACCCTTGTAGAGGGTCGACACCCGGACGGCCACGTCCGGCTCGTCGCAGCCGATGACGATGCGCTCGGGGTGCAGGAAGTCGTAGACGGCGCTGCCCTCCCGCAGGAACTCGGGGTTGGAGGCCACGCCCACGTCGCGGGCGCTCCGGCCCGCGGCCTCCAGCCAGCGGCGCAGGAGCCGGGCCGAACCCGGGGGCATGGTCGACTTCGCCACCACCACCGAACCGGGCCCGAGCACCGGGGCGATCTCGGCCACCGCCGCCCGCACATAGGACAGGTCGGCGGCGGCGCCGGGGCCGTCGCTGTCCTCTTCGGGAGACGAGGGGGTGGGGACGCACACGAAGACGAACTCGGCCTCGAAGGCGGCGTTCGACGCTCCGAGGACGAAGGTGAGCCGGCCGCTGCGGAGCCCTTCCAGCACCAGCCCGCCCAGGCCCTCTTCGAGAATGGGGATGTCGCCTTGCGAGAGGGCGGCCAGCTTCTCCACGTCGACATCGCCACAGGCCACGTCATGGCCGAGGTGGGCCAGGCAGGCGGCCGTGGTCAGCCCCACGTACCCCGCGCCGACGACGCCGACGCGACTCACCGGGCCACCTCAACCTGGGCCGCCAGCTTCTCGGCCAGGGCCTCCCGCCAGGGCCGGAGGCGGGGCAGCCCGGCGGCGGCCAGGGCGGTGTCGGCCAGGGCGCTGTTGGCCGGCCGGGGGGCGGGACGATCGATGGTCGCCGAGGTGGTCTCCCCCACCGTCGCCGGGTCGAGCCCGGCGAGCTCGAGCGCGGCCCGGGCCAGCTCGTGCCGGGTGCAGGCCCCCTGGTTGGTGACGTGGAAGGTCCCCTGGTGGCGGCCGGTGGCCAGGCGGGCCAGCATCCCGGCCAGGTCGGGGGCGTAGGTGGGACACCCCTGCTGGTCGGTCACGACCTGGAGCGCCCCGCCCTCCCGGGCCCGGCCGAGGATGGCGTCGACGAAGTTCCGGCCCCGGCGGCCGAACACCCACGAGGTGCGGGCGACGGCCCAGGAGCGGGCGTGGGCGATCAGCTCCTGCTCGCCGCCAAGCTTCGAGTGGCCGTACACGGAGCGGGGATCGGGGCGGTCCCACTCGAGATAGGCCCCGTCCTTGTCACCGCTGAAGACGTAGTCGGTGGAGACGTGCACGAGGTGGGCGCCGATCCGGGAGCAGGCGACCGCCAGGTGCCGGACGGCCAGGGCGTTGACCCGGAAGGCCCGCTCGGGGTCGGACTCGCAGCCGTCCACGTCGGTCCACGCCGCGCAGTTCACGACCGCGTCGGGCAGGATGCTGCCCAGTGCCTGTTCCACCTGGGTGCGGTCGGCCACGTCGAGCCGCGTCCGGTCGAAGCTGAGGGTTTCGTGGTGGTCGAGGTGGGCGGCCAGCTCCGAGCCGACCTGGCCACCGGCGCCGGTGACGAGCACACGCACGGGGCTAGTGCTCCTGGGCCTCGGACGCCGGGACCGCCATCTGCCAGGCCGTCTCCTCCACCGGGGCCCGGTCCCGCAGCGGCTCCCACCACGCCCGATGGTCGGCGTACCAGAGCACCGTTCCCGCCACTCCGGTATCGAACTCCACGGCCGGGCTCCAGCCCAGCTCCGTGCGGAGACGGGTCGAGTCCAGGAGGTAGCGGCGGTCGTGGCCGGGGCGGTCGGGGACGATCGTCTTGAGCGAGGCGGGCTTCCCCAGAGCGTCGAGCACCAGATCGGCGATTTCCTCGATGCTGGCCTCCACGCCACTGCCCACGTTGTACGTCTCCCCCACCCGGCCCTTCTGGACGACCAGGTCGATGGCCGAGCAGTGGTCAGCGACGTGGAGCCACTCACGGCGGTTGGCGGTGGAGGCGTACAGCGGCAGGGGCTGGTCGTCGAGCGCCCGGGTGGTGAAGAGGGGGATGACCTTCTCCGGGAACTGGTAGGGCCCGTAGTTGTTGGAGCAGTTGGTGATGGTGACGGGCAGCCCGTAGGTCTCGTGGTAGGCCCGGACGGCGTGGTCGGCGGCCGCCTTCGACGCGTTGTAGGGGGTGCGGGGCCGGTAGGGCGACTCCTCGGTGAAGGAACCGGGATCATCGAGGGCCAGGTCGCCGTACACCTCGCAGGTGGAGATGTGGTGGAAGCGGACGACCCCGTGACGCCGGGCCGCCTCCAGGAGCGACTGCGTGCCGACCACGTTGGTGTGGAAGAAGCGGCCCGGGTCGAGCACAGCCAGGCTGTTGTGGGACTCGGCGGCGAAGTTGACCACCATGTCCACGTCGTGCTCGGCCATGACCTTCTGCATCGCCTCGCCATCGGCGATGTCCGCCACGACCAGGGCGACGCGGTCCTCGGTGCCGGCCAGGTTGGCCCGGTTGCCGGCGTAGGTGAGCAGGTCGAGGGCCACCACCGTGTCGGCCGGGTGGGCATCGAGCCAGTAGTGGATAAAGTTGGAACCGATGAACCCGGCCGCTCCGGTCACGAGTAGACGCATCCCACAATGGTACTTGGGGGTCTTTTTGCCCCCCGCCATCGAAGGCGCTTCCGGGGAGCTCAGCAGGCGGGCTGGGCCGGGACCCCCGCCGACGACGGAGCCGGGC
>JBOGFO010000401.1:0-1769 GCA_050743445.1 Acidimicrobiia bacterium | reverse complement strand
CTCCAAGGCATCCGGGTGCTCGAAGTGGCCAGCATCGGGCCGGGACCTTTCGCGGCCATGATGCTGGCCGACATGGGGGCCGAGGTGCTGCGCCTCGACCGCCTGAGCGGGGGCCGGGGACCGGCCGGCGTGCCCGCCAACATCCTCGACCGGGGCCGGCGCTCGGTGGCGCTCGACCTCAAGCATCCCGACGCCATCGAGCTGGTGCTGCGCCTGGTCGAAGAGGCCGACGCCCTCACCGAGGGCTTCCGCCCCGGAGTCATGGAACGCCTCGGGCTCGGCCCCGACGTCTGCCTGGCCCGCAACCCTCGCCTCGTCTACGGGCGCATGACCGGCTTCGGCCAGGAAGGCCCCTACGCCTCCATGGCCGGCCACGACATCAACTACATCGCCCTGGCCGGCGTGCTCAACCACATCGGCCGGCGGGACGAGGCGCCCGTCCCGCCCATCAACCTGGTGGGCGACTTCGGCGGCGGCGGGATGATGCTGGCCTTCGGGGTGGTCTGCGCCCTGCTGGAGGCGTCCCGGTCCGGGCAGGGCCAGGTGGTCGACGCCGCCATGGTCGACGGGAGCGCCGTCCTCATGTCCATGATGCACGGGCTGCGGGCCATGGGCTTCTGGGCCGACGAGCGGGGCACGAACATCATCGACTCGGGCGCCCACTTCTACGACGCCTACGAGACCGCCGACGGAGGCTACGTCTCCATCGGCTCCATCGAGCCCCAGTTCTACGCCGAGCTGTTGCGCCTGACGGGGCTGGCGGACGAGCCCGACCTCCCGGCCCAGATGGACCGCTCCGCCTGGCCGGCCATGAAGGAGCGCCTGGCCGCCGTCTTCAAGACGAAGACCCGGGACGAGTGGTGCGAGATCATGGAGGGCACCGACGTGTGCTTCGCCCCTGTCCTCTCCATGACGGAGGCGCCGGAGCACCCCCACAACCGGCACCGGGGGACGTTCGTGGAGGTGGCCGGCATCGTCCAGCCGGCGCCTGCGCCCCGCTTCAGCCGGACCGGACCCGAGATCTCCCGGCCCCCGGCACCGCCGGGCACGGATACCGACGACGCCCTGGCCGACTGGGGACTCTCCGGTGAACAGATCGAGAAGCTGCGTTCTGCGGGCGCAATCGGCTGAGCAGAAGCAGACCCGGAATATGCGTTCCGGGTAAGATTGTTCTGAGCGGCACAGGACAAATGCTTCAAGGGCTGGGGCAAATCTGCCGATCCCTTGTCCTGACGGCGAGGAAGCGGTCGACAACAGACCGAACTCGCTAGCCACTCCACCCCACGTTTTGCGCTCGGTGACACCGCGCGCGTTCGCCCGAGGAGAGACCGTGACCAGCACCGCCGCCCGCCTCGCCAAGACCCGCAACATCGGGATCATGGCCCACATCGACGCGGGCAAGACGACCGTGACCGAGCGGATCCTCTTCTACACGGGTCGCAGCCACAAGATCGGCGAGGTCCACGATGGCGCCGCCACCATGGACTGGATGGAGCAGGAGCGTGAGCGGGGCATCACCATCACCTCCGCCGCCACCACCACCGAGTGGCGGGACCACACCATCCAGCTGATCGACACGCCGGGCCACGTCGACTTCACCGTCGAGGTGGAGCGCTCCCTGCGGGTCCTCGACGGCGCCGTCGCCGTCCTCGACGCCGTGGCCGGTGTCGAGCCCCAGACCGAGACCGTGTGGCGCCAGGCCGACAAGTACGGCGTGCCCCGCATCGTCTACGTCAACAAGATGGACCGGGTCGGCGCCGACTTCGACC
>JBOGFO010000400.1:0-2045 GCA_050743445.1 Acidimicrobiia bacterium | reverse complement strand
GGGCTACCTCATCGTCACCGCCAACGGCACGGTGGTGAACTTCGGTGACGCCCCCACCCTGGGCGGGATTCCCGACGCCGTGCCCGGCTACCAGGGCGGCGTCGTGGGGATCGACGTCAAGCCGACCCCCTCGGGGTCATAGGCCCGCCTCTCACCCATGTTGCTGAGCTCGGATCTCGGCCTTCGCTGCTCGCGCGTGGCGGCGCACGTACTCCTCGAGAGCGTCCCGGCTCACATCGGCCAGACGCCGGCCCTGACGACCAGCCAGTGCCTCCAACGCCGCCCGTGTGGCAGGTGGCACCCGCACGGTCAGGCTCGGCGTCCGAGCACCGACTCCTGTCACCGACGGGCGACCGCGACGCCGGGCGAGCACCCGCTGAGCGAGAGCCTCGGCGCCTTCCTCGGTCAGCCGGGTGCCGTCGGGGAGTACCACCTCCTCCTTGTCGAGATCGATGTCCTGGCCGACGGGGCCGAGGACGGGTCGCTTGCGGGGCATCACTTCCTCCTCTGGTAGGTGGGCTGCACGTGGATCACGAGGAACATCTCCTCGAGTTCGATGAGCACGATGGTCAATTCAACGCCCCGGGTGTCCCGACCGACGACGATGATGGCGGGATTACCGGTCTGCGGGTCGGTCTCGAAGGCGTACGAGCCCGTGACGATTACGTAGTAGGCGTGGCCTCTGCCGATCCGGTGACGCCGGGCGCTCTTACTGAATCGGAGCGGCTTCACCCTTGTATTGTGTCGGACACAAACGGTTTTGGCAAGACATAAATGATCGCACTGCCGCTGCGGACCTCGCCGCGCACGTCTCCCCTTTCCGAACGGAGTTCGGCGCGCAGGGCCAGGAGCAAGGTGATCCGGCCACGAAAAGGTGACCACCATGCCCAGGCGCCGGGGAACGTCTCCGTCCCGCCTCAAGGCCGATCTGCGGCGCCGCCGTTGCCGGGGACGGTGGGCCTACCGAGGGGCATGACGGTGGCTTCGTCCCCTCTCGGCCCCGGAGGGCCTCGTCGTCCCAGAAGGAGGAACCGGGCCCTCTCGCGCCGTAACTCCTAGCTGAGCAGTTCGCCCCCGGCGACCGCTTGGCCGTGGCTCGTCCGTTTCGACCCGGCCGGCGGACCCCCCAACGGGTGTCATAGGGGACGTTCATGCTCGCCGCTCGAGGGCCAAAGGGAGAGGGGCTAGATGAGAATCCGAGCTGGGGGAGGAGTGGTGCGCCCTCGCGGGGTGACGGTGGCGGCCGTCGCCTGCCTGCTCCTGGCGGGCATTCCCGCCGCTCTGGCCGACGGCGGGTCCGAGGCCGGCACCGGGGTCGCCCAGCGGCTCCTGGTGCGCCTCGACCAACCGGTGAGCGCCGCCACCGAGCAGAGGATGGCCGAGGCGGTTGGCGCCCGCCATACCGGCCGGACCCGGCCCGGGGTGTTCTCGGTCGAGGTGGATGAGAGTCGGGCGGCGGATGTCCTGGCCCGGCTCCGGGCCCGGCCCGAGGTTGACCTGGCCGAGGCCGATGTGGCCTTCTCCTCGGCCGACCTCGGTGCGGCGGCGGTGACCCCGAACGAGGAGTGCTTCACCGGCTGCACGCTCACCTTCGACGACGGCAACTCGACGGTGCGCCTCAGCCAGACGGAGATGTTCCAGATCGGGGCGCCCGACGCCTGGAGTGTCACCACCGGCAACCCGGACCTGCTCGTGGCCGTGATCGACACCGACGTCGACGCCACCCAGCCCGACCTGGTGGGCAAGGTCATCGAGGGACGGAACTTCTCCGGCGACAGCGAGCCCGACTCGTCTGGGCACGGCACGGCCGTGGCCGGCATCATCGCCGCCCAACCCGACAACGGCCGGGGCATCGCCGGTCTGGGCTGGGCGACGCGGGTCCTGTCGGTGCGGGTCCTCGACTCCGACGGCAAGGGCTTCGCCAGTGAGATCGCGGCCGGCATCCGCTACGCCGTCGACTACAACAAGGCCGGCGACGGGACGCCGCTGCCCGGCGGCCAGGTCCGGGTCATCAACCTCTCCCTCCAGCAGGACGTGGAGAGCGC
>JBOGFO010000399.1:0-6826 GCA_050743445.1 Acidimicrobiia bacterium | reverse complement strand
ACCCGCGGCTGGCGCCGATCAAGGCGGCGGTGCTCCCGCTGTCCAAGAACGAGCGGCTCTCCCCGGTGGCCCGCGACGTGGCCGGCGCCCTACGGCCCATCTTCCAGATCGACTACGACGAGGCCGGCGCGATCGGTCGGCGCTACCGCCGGCACGACGAGATCGGCACGCCCTATTGCGTGACCGTCGACTTCGACTCGCTGGACGACAAGGCGGTCACGGTCCGGGAGCGGGACTCGATGGGCCAGGAGCGGGTATCCATCGATCAGCTGGTCTCCTACCTGGGTGACCGCCTGCCCCGCTGATTCGCTTCGACTGACGACGAAGGTTGGAGGAGAACATGAAGTACGTCTACGCCTTCCGCGAGGGCAACCGGGACCAGAAGTACCTGCTGGGCGGCAAGGGCGCGAACCTGGCCGAGATGACCAGCCTGGGGCTGCCCGTCCCGCCGGGGTTCACCATCACCACGGACGCGTGCAAGGCGTACATGGCCGCCGGCAACACGATGCCCGACGGGCTCATGGACGAGGTTGCCGGTGCCCGAAGGGCGCTCGAGGCCGAGATGGGCAAGCGCCTCGGCGACGAGGCCGACCCGCTGCTCGTCTCGGTGCGATCGGGGGCGGCGTTCTCCATGCCCGGGATGATGGACACCGTCCTCAACCTGGGCCTCAACGACACGTCGGTGAAGGGCCTGGCCAAGCAGACCGGCAACGAGCGGTTCGCCCGGGACTCCTACCGCCGGTTCGTGCAGATGTTCGGCAAGATCGTCCTCGGAATCCCCGGGGAGCGCTTCGAGGAGGCCCTCCACGAGGCGGTGAGCGCCAAGGGCGCCTCCAGCGAGACGGAGCTGTCGTCCGAGGACCTCGCCGCCGTGGTCGAGACGTTCAAGGGGATCGTGCGGGAGGAGACCGGGGCCGACTTCCCCCAGAACCCCGACGACCAGCTGGCCGCCGCGATCGAGGCCGTCTTCAAGTCGTGGAACGGGCGCCGGGCCCGCGACTACCGCCGGTTGGAGAAGATCCCCGACGACCTCGGCACCGCCGTCAACGTGCAGACGATGGTGTTCGGCAACAAGGGTGAGGACTCCGGCACGGGCGTGGCCTTCACCCGCAACCCCGCCACCGGCGAGCGGTCGCCCTACGGCGACTTCCTGACCAACGCCCAGGGCGAGGACGTCGTGGCCGGCATTCGGGTCACCGAGCCACTCGACGCCATGTCGGGGCGCTTCCCCGAGTGTCACGCCCAGCTGGTCGAGAACATGAAGATTCTCGAGAACCACTACCGGGACATGTGCGACATCGAGTTCACGGTCGAACAGGGTCGCCTCTACATGCTCCAGACCCGGGTGGGGAAGCGCACCGCCGCCGCCGCCCTGCGCATGGCGGCGGAGATGACGGAGGAGGGCCTGATCGACGAGCGGGAGGCGGTGCTGCGCATCCAGCCGGCCCAGCTCGACCAGCTCCTTCACCCCCAGTTCGATCCGAAGGCGCAGTACACCGCCGTGGCCAAGGGTCTCAACGCCTCCCCGGGGGCGGCGGTGGGAGCGGTGTACTTCACGGCCGACGACGCCGAATCGGCGGCGCAGGCGGGACAGCAGGTCATCCTCGTCCGTCCCGAGACCTCCCCCGACGACCTCCACGGGATGATCGCCGCCGAGGGCATCCTCACGTCGAGGGGCGGGCTCGTGTCCCACGCCGCGGTGGTGGCCCGGGGCATGGGCAAGCCCGCCATCTGCGGGGCGGAGGCGGTCAAGATCGACCTCAAGGCCAAGCGGTTCACGGCCGGCGGCGCCACGGTGTCCGAAGGGGAAGTCATCTCCATCAGCGGCACCAGTGGCGAGGTTGTGCTGGGCGAGGTCCCGGTCATCACCCCCGAGCCCACGGGGCACTTCGCCATCGTGCTCAATTGGGCCGACGGGTTCCGGACCCTGAAGGTGCGCACCAATGCCGACACCCCGGAAGACTCCGCCCGGGCCCGGGAGTTCGGAGCCGAGGGGATCGGCCTGTGCCGGACGGAGCACATGTTCCTCGGTGAGGACCGCGTCGCCATCGTGCGGCGCATGATCCTGGCCGACAACGAGGCCGACGAGCAGACCGCCCTCGACGAGCTCGAGGTGCTCCAGCGGGCGGACTTCGTCGGGATCCTCGAAGCCATGGACGGCCTCCCGGTCACGGTGCGCCTCCTCGACCCGCCGCTCCACGAGTTCCTCCCGGACACCGAGGAGCTGGCCGTCAAGCAGGCCACCGAGGGGCTCTCGAGCGAGGAGGAGGAGCTCCTGCGGGCGGCCCGTTCCTGGCAGGAGGTCAACCCCATGCTGGGCACCCGGGGTTGCCGGCTCGGCGTGGTCAAGCCGGCCCTGTACAAGATGCAGGTGCGGGCGCTCATGGAGGCGGCGGTGGAGCGCAAGCAGGCCGGCGGCGATCCCCGGGTGGAGATCATGATCCCGCTGGTCGTCAGCGGGCCCGAGCTGGCCCTCCTCACCCGCTGGACGCGGGAGACCGCCGGCCAGGTGATCCAGGAGGCCGGCGTGGAGGTCGACTACCTCGTGGGGACCATGATCGAGACCCCCCGGGCGGCATTGGACGCGGCCCGGGTGGCGGCCGAGGCCCAGTTCTTCTCCTTTGGGACCAACGACCTCACCCAGATGACCTTCGGCTTCTCCCGCGACGACGTCGAGGGGCGGATCATGACGCCGTACCTGGAGCAGAAGCTCATCCCCGCCAACCCCTTCGAGACGCTGGATGTGGACGGCGTCGGCCTGCTGGTGCGCTGGGCCTGCCAGCAGGGCCGCGAGGCCCGCCCCGACCTGAAGCTCGGCATCTGCGGCGAACACGGCGGCGACCCCGCATCGGTCCATTTCTGTCACGAGGTCGGCCTCGACTACGTGTCGTGCTCGCCGTTCCGGGTGCCGCTGGCCCGCCTCGCGGCCGCCCACGCCGCCCTCGGCGCCGGAGGTCCCGGCAGCACCGTCTGACCTCTTCTACCGCCTCCAGCTGTTCCCCCGAACAGAATGACTAGTTACTTCTGACTACCCGGAAATGACGCGTTCGGGCCATGTTCTCCGGCCGGTCGAAAACCGACATTTGTATGGACGGACACGCAAGGTGGTCCGCCGAGGGGTGCAGAGCATGACGTCGCACCCTCTTTCGACCAGGAGGAGATCATGGACGACGTTCGGATGATGCGCCCCGCCGAGGCTGCTGAGGCGCTCGGTGTGTCCCTGGCCCGGCTCCGCCGGCTCGCCGCCTGCGGCCGCCTGGTGACCGTGCGGACCCTGGGTGGGCACCGGCGCTACCGCGAGGACGACGTCCTGGCGCTCCAGCGGTGGCTGCAGTCCCGCCGGGCCATCGGCGCCTGACACTTTCGTTCGAGACCCCGGGCCCCCGGGGACAAGCGGCGAGCCGGACCCCCCGCCGGCTTGGACGTCCCCACCGGCCCGGACGTGGCCGAGCCCTGTGCTCGGCTCGCGGCCCCGGGTGCGGCCCGTCGAGACCCCAGCCTCGGCGGGCCCCCGGGATTTTTGTTTCCCTCCCGATGTCACAGCCCGCTGTTACCGTCGCTACATGAGTGTGAGCGAACGGGCCCGGCGATGGGCGTCGACCATGCAGGGTTTCGAGGGCGTTCCTGACATCCGCCTGGCGCACGCCGACGGGCAGGTCAATGTCGGGGAGGTCCGCCCTCTCGACCGGGGCGAGCGCGAAGCGCTCGAGCACGCCACCCTCGCTCCCGGGGCCACACGGCCGTCGGGTGCCGGGTCGCGCCTGCGCCCCGAGGACCCCGACCCCGTTCGCACCTGCTTCGAGCGCGACCGGGACCGGATCCTCCACTCCAGCGCCTTCCGCCGGCTGGCGGGCAAGACCCAGGTCTTCGTGTTCCCCGACGACCACCAGCGCACCCGGCTGACCCACGCCCTCGAGGTCGCCCAGGTGGCCACCGCCGTGGCCCGGGCCACCCGCCTGAACGTGGCCCTCACCGAGGCCATCGCCCTGGGCCACGACTGCGGTCACGGGCCGGGCGGCCACGCCAGCGAGGAGGCGCTCAGCCCGTACCTGGACGGCGGCTACGACCACGCCACCTGGGGTGCCGATGTCGTGCTGGCTCCCCTCAACCTGTGCTCGGAGACCCTCGACGGGGTCCGCAACCACTCCTGGTCCCGGCCCGCCCCCGCCACCCCGGGGGGTGCAGTGGTCAGCTGGGCCGACCGCTGCGCCTATTCCGCCCACGACCTCGAAGACGCCGTGCGGGCGGGGATCGTCAGCGTGGAGATGCTCCCGGCCGTGGTCATCGAACGGGCCGGCGCCACCCGCTCCCGCCAGCTCCAGGCTTTCATCGACGGGCTGGTGGAGGGCATCACCACCACCGGCTGTGTCGGGATGCGGGCGGATCTGGCCGAAGCCCTGGCTGCCCTGCGCGCCTTCAACTACGAGCACATCTACCTGCGGCCGGCCTCGCTGGCCCAGGCGGCCACCGTCATCGGGGTGCTCCAGCCCCTCGTCGAGTTCTATGCCGATCGTCCCAACACGATCCCCGGCTCGGCGCCGGCGACGGCGGGAAGCGCGGAGGCGCTACGTGCCGCCGTCACCTACGTGGCCGGGATGACCGACCGGTTCGCCTTTCAGGCCGCCGTGTCCCGCCTTGGCTGGGATCCGAGCCGCCTCCCCGCGGGTATCGACGTGCGACGACCTTAGGATGGCCCCGCGATGGGGATTCTCGACGAGGACGTGGCGCGGGTCCGAGAGGCGACCAACATCGTGGCCGTGGCCTCCGAGCACCTCGCGCTGCGGCGTGTCGGTCGTCGCTACCAGGGCCTGTGCCCCTTCCACACGGAGAAGACCCCCAGCTTCACGGTGAACCCCGAGCTGGGGCTCTATCACTGCTTCGGGTGCGGGGTGGGCGGCGACGCCATCAGCTTCCTGCGGGAGGTGGAGCACCTCGACTTCGTGGGCGCGGTCGAGCGTCTCGCCGCCCGCGCCGGGATCCAGCTGCGTTACGACGACGCCGCCGTCGGGAAGGAGCGGAACCGCCGGCAGCGCCTGGCGGAGACGGTGCTCGCCGCCGCCGGCTTCTACCACCAGCTGCTGCTCGAGGCTCCTGAGGCGGGCACCGCCCGGCGCTATCTGCGGAGCCGGGGCTACGACGGCGACGTGGCCCGCCGGTTCGGTCTGGGCTACGCCCCGGACCGGTTCGACTCCCTGGCCCAGTTCCTCTCCGCCCGGAAGTTCTCCCGCCAGGACCTCCTCGACGCCGGGGTGTGCTTCGTGAACCGGGCTGACCGGCCCCAGGATCACTTCCGGGACCGGGTCATGTTCCCCATCTACGACGCCCGGGGTGACGCCATCGGGTTCGGTGGGCGGGCCCTGGCCGCCGGCGGGCCGAAGTACAAGAACTCGCCGGAGTCGGCCATCTACCAGAAGAGCAGGGTCCTCTACGGCCTCAACTGGGCCAAGGAGGACATCGTGGCCAAGAACGAGGCCGTGGTGTGCGAGGGCTATACGGATGTACTCGCCTTCTTCCTGGCCGGGGTGCCCCGGGCCGTGGCCACCTGCGGCACCGCGCTGGTGGAGGACCACCTGCGGCTGTTGAAGAACTTCACGCCCAAGCTGGTGCTGGCCTACGACGCCGATGACGCCGGTCAGGCCGCCGCCGAACGCATCTACCAGTGGGAGGCCCGCTACGAGATGCGCCTGTCGGTGGCCGACCTGCCCGCCGGCCAGGACCCGGCCGACGTCGGTCGCTCCGATCCCGAGGCCCTGGTGGGGGCCGTCGCCGGGGCCCGCCCCTTCCTGCGCTTCCGGCTCGATCGTCTCCTGGGCGCCGCCGACATGGCCAGCGCCGAAGGGCGGGCGAGGGCGGCCAAGGCGGCCGTGGCCCTGGTGGCCGAGCACCCCGACGACATGGTGCGCGACCAGTATCTGATGGACCTGGCCGGCCGCCTCGGAATCGACGTCGACCGGCTGCGCCAGGCCCTGGCCTCGCCTCGGGAGAGGCCGGCGCCGTCCCGGGACGACGCGCCCCCGGAGGCCCGCCGGCGCCCGGCGCCGCTCGAAGGTTCGGAGGTGGAGGCCCTCCGGGTGGCGGTGCACGCTCCGGAGCTGGTCGCCGGCCGGCTCCAGCCCGAGGTGTTCAACGAACCCGCGGCCCGGGAGGCGTTCGTGGCCCTGGCCTCGTCGGCCACCTTCCACGAGGCGCTGGGGAAGGTCGAGGGAGACGCCGCCGTCCTCCTCGAACGTCTGGCGGTGGAGGATCCGCCCTGGGGCGACGACCCCGATCCCTACGCCACCTCCGTCCTCGTCCAGGTCACGGAGGCGGCCGCCAGCCGGGTGCTGCAGACCATGGTGGGGGCCGGAGATGACCGGGCGAGTGAGCTCAAGCACCTTTTGAACGAGTTGGTCGCGGCCCGTCAAAGCGGGGCCTGGGCAGTTGCTCACCGCGCCGCGGCGCAGTTGCTACCCTGGGTTGGCGTATCGGGCGAGGAGTAGGAATCGCTAGTGGGGGAGCCGGTCAGCCCAATCTCTGAGGACCTGGAGGGCTTGCCTGTCAACGGGCTGGCCCTGTTGGTTTCAAAGGGAAAGGCCCAGGGGTCGCTCACCACGGGAGACGTGTTCGACGCCCTCTCCGATGATGTGGAGCCGTCCCCCGAGCTGCTGGAGCGGATCTACGAGCACATCCGCTCGCAGGGGGTGGAGCTGGTCGACGAGATCGCCGCCGAGCTCGCCACGCAGACGGCCGGCGACCTCGAAGCAGTGGCGGCCATGGACCCGACTCCGCCCGCTCCGCCGCCGCCGCCCGCCGCCGCCGCTCCGAGCCCGCCGGCGGCCACCCCGCA
>JBOGFO010000398.1:0-2084 GCA_050743445.1 Acidimicrobiia bacterium | reverse complement strand
CATCGCGTCCAACGTGGTCGAGTCGTACGCGTGGCTGGCCACGCGCCCCATGCCGGTCGACGAGCGGGCCCGCTTCACCATGCGCACCGTGCGCGAGGCGCCCTCGCTGCTGGCCCTCGACCGGCGTGACCGGGGTGACTTCCTGCGCCACTTCTACCGCCGCTACGACGGCGCCTCGGCCGTCCGGCTGCGGGCCGACGCCTGGGAGCTGTTCTCCGACCTGCTGCTGGAGAAGGCCTTCCCCGAAGGCCTCCGCCGGGTCCGCCAGCACCAGCGGCTCGGCCACCGAACCATGCTCCTCACGGGCGCGCTCGACTTCGTCGTCGAGCCGCTGCGGGCCCTCTTCGACGACGTCGTCTGTGCCCGCCTCGACGAGGTCGACGGGCGCTTCACCGGCCACCTGGTGTCCGTGCCCCCCACCGGGGAGGCCCGGGCCCTGCTCCTGGCCGAGTTCGCCGCCGCCGAGCACCTCGACCTGGGCCAGGCCGTGGCCTACGCCGACTCCGCCTCCGACCTGCCCATGCTGGAGTCGGTCGGCTTCCCGGTGGCGGTCAACCCCGAGCCCAAGCTGGCCACCGTCGCCCGGCGCCGGGGCTGGCTCGTCGAGCACTGGTCGAAGGCGCCCGGGGGCCCCCGGCCGTTCCTGCCCATGGGGGAACGGGTGAAGGTCGGCCGGTGAAGGCGCTGCGCTTCTCCCGGAACCTGCCCCGCTTCGCCGCCGCCCGGGTGGCCGACACCCTGAGCGCCGGCGGCGGCGCCCGTCTCGGGCCCCTGACCCTGGTCGATATCCCCGATCCGGCCCCGCCGGAGGCGGCGGGCTGGCAGCGGGTCCGGCCCGTGCTGGCCGGCATCTGCGGATCCGACCTGGCCACGGTGGGCGGACGGTCGTCGCGCTGGTTCGAGCCCATCGTCAGCTTCCCCTTCGTGCCCGGCCACGAGGTGGTGGGCGCCCTCGACGACGGGGCCCGGGTGGTGATCGAGCCCGTCCTCGGCTGCGCCGCCCGGGGCCTGGAGCCGCTGTGTCCGGCCTGCGCGGTGGGGGAGAAGGGCCGCTGCGCCCACATCACCCTCGGCCACCTCCGCCCCGGCCTGCAGACGGGCTACTGCGCCGACACCGGCGGCGGCTGGTCCACCGCCCTGATGGCCCATGACAGCCAGCTCCACCGGGTGCCCGAGGTCCTCTCCGACGCCGAGGCCGTCATGGTCGAGCCCGCCGCCTGCGCCATCCACGGTGCCTTAAGAGCCGCGGTTCCGCCCGGCGGCCTGGTCGTCGTCCTGGGGGCGGGGACGCTGGGGCTGTGCACCGTGGCCGCCCTGCGCCGGTTCGGCCAGCCGGGAACCGTGGTGGTGGGGGCCAAGCACCCCGAGCAGCGCCGGGAAGCCACCCAGCTCGGGGCCGACATCGTCGTGGAACCGGCCGAGGTGCGCCGGGCGGTCCGGCGGGCCACCCGCAGCCTGGCCGTGGCCGGGCGCCTGTCCGGCGGCGCCGACGTGGTCATCGACTGTGTGGGCAACGGGGCGAGCCTGGCCGAGGGCCTGGCCATCGTCCGGGCCGGTGGCCGGATCGCCCTGGTGGGCATGCCGGCGCCGGAGCGGATCGACCTCACCCCCCTGTGGCAGCGGGAGGTCGAGCTGGTGGGCGCCTACGCTTACGGCACCGAGGACCTCGGCGTGCGGCGGGTGCGGACCTTCGAGCTTGCCTTCGACCTGGTCCACGGCGCCCAGCTGGGCCGGCTGGTGTCGGCCCGCTATCCCCTGGAGCGCTACCGGGAAGCCATCGAGCACGCCGCCACCGCAGGGTCACGGGGGGCCGTGAAGATCGTCTTCGAACCGACCGCAGTGAAGGAGCGCACCCGCTGATGTCCCGACCCGGTTACGTCCTCGATGTGGACCGCTCGACGCCTCCGGTGCTCTTCCACCACGGGGAAGGCTTCAGCCTCGAGCGCCTGCCGGTGGGGTCCCGGGTGGTGTACCCGCCCGAGCCGACCAAGGCCCTGGCCGATCCCGACGGTGCCGTCCGCGATTCCCTCCTCAACCCGGTGGGCACCGACCCGCTGCCCGCCCTGCTGCGGCCGGGGATGCGC
>JBOGFO010000397.1:0-3201 GCA_050743445.1 Acidimicrobiia bacterium | reverse complement strand
TACTGCGACACCGTCCAGTCCTCGCCCACTTCGATCGCCCCCCACCCGTACTCGATCTCGAAGCCGGATGGGCTGCGCACGTAGAAGGACACCATCTGGTCGTTGGGATGCCGGCCCAGGGTCATGGTGATGGGGATGCCCTTGCGGGCCACGATGTCGTAGGCGATCCCGACGTCGTCGAGGTTCTCGAGCTGGACCATGATGTGGTGCAGGCCCCGCACCCGGGGGATCTGGGTGATCGCCATGGTGTGGTGGCGGGGGTTGCAGTGGAAGAACACGGCGTCGATGAAGGCGTAGATCTCGTCGCTCTTCTTGAACCCCAGCAGCTTGTAGAAGCGGGTGGAGGCGTCGAGGTCGGGGACGACACAGACCACGTGGCCCATGCCCTGCTCGCCGGTGACGAAGCCGTCGATGGGCCGGCCGGGGTGGAACTGGTTGGGGAGGCTGAGCTGGCCGTAGTACAGCTCGTGGCGGGCGCCGCCGGGGTCGGTGATGTGGACCATGCGCCGCACCTGGCGGGCCTCCAGCTCCTCGTCGGTGCCTTCGGTGACAACGATCCCGGCCCGCTCCAGGTCCTCGATCCCTTCGGCCAGGTCGTCGTCGCTGGCGACCTCCCAGCCCAGGTAGGCCAGACGGTCCCGGGCACCCTGGTGGATGGCGATGCGATGGTGGCGTTCGTCCATCCGGAGGTACACGGTGTCGGGGGCCTCCCCGTCCACGACCTGCATCCCGAGGACGTCGGGCCCGAACTCCTCCCACTGCTTGGCCTCGGGCGACTCGGCGCCCACGTAGCCCAGCGCACGTACCTTCATGGGTCCTCCCTCTCTCGGTGCTGACGGTAAACCGCCGTCGAGCCAGCCGTCCCCGGGCCCGGTCCGCCGGACGGAACGAGTCCGGCGCCCGTGCTACGGAGCGCTGAGGAAGTCGACCACCAGGCGGTTGAACTCGACGGTGTACTCGGCCTGGGCCCAGTGGCCGCAGTTGGGAAAGACGTGCAGGCGGGCGTCGGGCATGTAGCGCAACATGAACAGCGCGCCGTCGAGCGGCAGCACCCGGTCGTCGCGGCCCCAGGTGAGCAGCGTCCGCTGGCCGATCCGGTGGACGTCGCGCCACAGCTCCTCGGCCACCATGACCGCCTTGCCGCTCTGCACCGCCTTGAACACGGCCTGGGCCATGGCCATGGCCTCGGGTTCCACCGCCGCCAGGTAACGCTCCTCCAGCACGCCGGGGTGGACCTTGGACGAGTCGAACATCATCACGTCGATGAGATCCTGCATCCTCTCCCGGCTCGGGCCGGGCGGGGCGTAGAAGCGCATCAGGGTCTTGAGGCCTTCCGACGGCCACGAGCTGGTGATGGGCAGCGTCCCCCCGGCCGGGCCCATGAGGATGAGCCTCCCGGCCCGCTCCGGGTGGTCGAGGGCGAGCTTGAGAGTGGTCCCGCCTCCCAGTGAGTTGCCGATGAAGTGGGCGCTCTCCACGCCCAGGCTGTCCAGCAGGTCCCGCACCGCCCGGGCGTAGAACTCCCACAGGCCGCCCCGAACGATCGGCTTGTCGGAGCGGCCGTAGCCGGGTTGGTCGACGGCCAGCACCCGGAAGTGCTCGGCCAGGGGACCGATGTTCTGCTTCCAGTTGCTCCACGCCGAGGCACCGGGGCCACCCCCGTGCAGCAGCACGAGCGGCGTTGCTGCCGTTTCCGGGGACACCCCGGGCCCGGGGCCGGCCTCGTGGTAGTGCAGCTTGAGGTCGCCGGCCTGCTCCACCCGGGAGGTGGCCTCGTAGGTCAGATCCGCGGCCGTCACGGTCATCGGTCCCCCGTTCGTCAACCGCGTCGTTCCACCAGGTGGAATCCAGCGAGTGAACATTCGCTCAAGGTGGGCTAGGTTTGCCCGCTGAGACGAGAGTGTGTGGCGGACGGGGGGACCTTTGCCACCAGGGCGTTCTTCTGAACGGAATGCTCCTGCGCGCGCCGCGGACACAACGACGGCGGCCGGGAAGCTCCTCGCCCTGCTCGAGGCCTTCGGCCCCGAGCAGCCCGACTTCAGCCTGGCCGAGCTCGCCGTGCGCGCCCAGCTCCCCAAGTCGACGGCCCACCGCATCCTGGCCCTGCTGGAGGATTGGCGGGGAGTGGAGCGCTCGGCGGCCGGCCGCTACCGCCTGGGGCTGCGGTTCTTCGAGCTGGGCGGGCTGGTCCAGGACCGGCTCCGGCTGCGGGAGGTGGCCCTGCCCTACATGGAGGACCTCCTGGCCACCACCCGGGAGATGATCCATCTGGCCAAGCTGGACGGCGTCGACGTCCTCTACATCGAGCGCCTCGTCAGCCACCGGAGCGTGCGCTCCCCGTCCCGGGTCGCCGGCCGGGTGCCGGCCACCTGCACCGGGGTGGGCAAGGCCATCCTCGCCTTCAGCCCGCCCGAGGTGGTGAAGACGGTCATCGCCGCCGGGCTGGTGGCCATGACCCCCTACAGCATCACCAACCCGGTGGTGTTCCTGGAGACGCTGGAGCGGATCCGCCGGGCCGGTGTGTCCTTCGACCGGGAGGAGGCCAGCCTCGGCCTGGCCTGCGTGGCCGCACCGATCTTCGGTCACAACGGAGCCGTGGTCGCCTCGATGTCCGTGTCTGGCCCGGTGGGGCGCATCTCCGCCGACTCGCTCATCCCCGCCGTCCGGGCCGCCACTTTGGCGGTCAGCCGCCATCTCGGCTACCACCCCCGCACCGCGCCCTCGCTCTCCGCCCCCGTGAGCAGCTGAGGAGTTCTGTCCAGCGGAACGGCGGCGTTGACCGCCCTCTGCGGCCCGCCGCTCAATGGGCGCAGGCAGAGGGGGGACACCCATGCAGGTCCAGTCGCTCGGCTACGTGCGCATCACCGCAGAGGACCCGCACGCCTGGACGGGCTTCGCCTGCAACGTGCTGGGCATGCAGGCCGTCCCCGGTGAGAACGGCACCCTCCACCTCCGCATGGACGAACGCCACCACCGCCTGGCCGTGGAGGAGGGCCGCGCCGAAGGGGGCGCCTGCTACGGCTGGGAGGTGGCCGACGTCGCCGCGCTCGACGCCGCCGCCGGCGAGCTGGAGGCGGCCGGGGTGGTCGTCGCCGCCGCCACCAAGAAAGAGCTGGAAAGCCGGCGGGTGGCCAATCTGCTCAGCTTCTCCGACCCCGCCGGCCATCGGGTCGAGCTGTTCTGCGGTCCGGACCGCGGGGA
>JBOGFO010000396.1:0-8870 GCA_050743445.1 Acidimicrobiia bacterium | reverse complement strand
GTCGTACGCAGGCCCGATGAGGAGGCGTTCTTCCGCCTGGCGCTTCCGCCAGGCGGACAGCCGGGCGACGACCGGGCTGTCGATGTCGATCGTCCTGCGGGCTGTCCCGGTCTTCACGTCGGAGATTTGGAGCTGGTAGGCGACGGCGATCACGGCTTGGCGGACTGACACCCGCCCGTGGGTCAGGTCGACGTCGCTCCACCGCAACCCCAGCACCTCGCCTCGGCGCATGCCCGTGTGGGCGGCGAGGACATAGGCGGGAGCCAGCCGATGGGACTCGATGAGCGACAGGAAGGACTGCAGCTGCGCCGCGGTCCACACCTGCATCTCCTGCTCCGGGCGATCGGTCCCCGCTCGTCGCGGCGGATCGGCCGTGGCGGCCGGGTTCCTCGAGATCGAGCCCTTCCGGAGTGCATCGTTGAGCGCCTTGCGCACGATCCGATGGACGTAGCGAACGCTGGCCGGACTCAGCCCGCCCCCGGTCCCGTTGCGCCGGCCCGAGTCGAGTAGCCGGGCGTAGAGGGCATCGAGCTCTTCGGGCAGAACCCGGCCGAGCGGCACCTGGCCGAGCGTCGGAAGCACGTGGAGCTCAATCGTCCGGCGGTAGGAGTCGAACGTGCTGTGCTTCAGCTGGCTCCGCTGCGCCGGGAGCCACTTCTCCGTCAGGTAGGCGCCGAGGGTGATCTTCTCCGGGGCGCGGTAGTCGCCGTCGTTCCGCCGCTTGACGAGCTCGGTGACGAGCTTGTCAGCGTCCGTCTTGCGGGTCCCGGCGGGGTACCAGCGACGCCGCTCCTTGCCAGTGGCGGGGTCTACGCCCTCGTAGATGACGGCGTAGTAGCGGTTGCCCTTCTTCGCCGTGTATCCCCGCATCGCCTCATCCCTTCCGTTTCGGTGGCGTTACCGCCGAGCGCGAGTTCCTCGCCGTCCGCGCAGTCCGACCGGCTCGTGGCGCCTGGTTTGCCATGTCGTCCGGGGTCGTCTCGTCCAGGGCGCCGGCGAGTTCGGCGAGCCGCTCAAGGACGCCCTTGGCCGTTTCCAGATCGCCGAAGCTGTTGCGGAGCAGAGCTTTGGCCCTCAGGGCGGCGATCGGCTCGACCCGGTCGGGGAGATCGGCCGGGGTTACATGGGGCTTCTCGCGTTTGGTCTGCGGGGGTGGGGCGGTGGAGGAGGCGTAGGCGAGGAGCTCATCCCGCCAGTGGCAGAGGTTCTCCGGTGTGCCGAGGACGGCGTCGAGGATCACGATGGGATCCAGGCCAGGCATCGGGGCGTCGGGGGCGTGGACGGCCGCGTCCAATTCGGGCGGTGGGGGGGTGAAGAAGAATCCGATCGGCAGGTCGAACCCGCGCGAGGGGGCCAGCAGGTCGTCGGCGGAGAACTGCTTGATCCGGTTCACGGTCCAGGCGGAGCGTTCGAGAGCGGAGAAGCTGGCTCCGGAGAGCTTCGCGCCGAGGTACGGCGCCAGCGCCTCCGCGGCCTGCTCCTGGGTCCAACCCCGCAGCTCGCGCGCCTTGGCCACGTTGTAGGCGACGATCTGATTCGGGGTCATGGTCCGGCGGAAGCCGAGCTTGCGAGCGACCTTGGCGACAGTCATGGCTCCAGCATAGGTCAACCGAACTGCTGAGTCACTTACTAACTCGTTGAGAACGTAGTATTCTGTCTTTCCGTTGGAAACTCTACGGATTGACGAAGTGGCGGCGCGCGGTCTCCCCGACCTTCTAACCGTCGAGGAAGCCGCTGTCCTGCTGCGGATCGGGCGGAACAAGGCCTATGACCTCACGCGCCAGTGGCGGGCCACCAACGGCCGATGCGGCCTGCCGGTCGTCGAGTTCGGGCACACCCTGCGGGTTCCCCGCCACGCCCTGGAACGGATGCTCGGGGTCGAATTCACGGCCTGGCCGGTGGCACCCGCGTCGGAGAGCACCAACCTCCCGAGCGATCCTGAGCCGGAGAGCGACTCGGATGCTGTGGGGTGTCCGGCGGGAAACGCAACGCTCCCAGCCGAGTCAGCCCGAAGCGCCGGGATCACCGACGCATCGAACGTGACGCCAATCCGCCGGCGCCGGGCTCGTAGGCCCTCCGATCAGCTTTCCCTGTTCCAGACGGCGCACCCTGCGGCCGAGGGACCATGACGACGGGAACACCACGAGGCGCGACCGAGAGGGCGGTCACCGTGTTCTCGTCCTCGCGCGCAGCGATCCGCGATCTCGGACCCTTGGCCTGGGTTGTGCTCGAGGAGTTCGCTCTCCGGGCCGAGCGCCATGCGGATGGATTCGCCGTCGACACGAGTGTGCGAGAGGTCGCAGGCAACCTCGGGGTCGGCAAGGACGCCATCGCCAAGACACTCGGCCGCCTCGTCGACCTCGGCATGATCCAATGCCAAACTCGTCGCCGCGCCGGCCGCTACGCCGGCTCAACGTACGTCCTCGACATAGACGCCTGCCTGGGCGTGGGCCTGGGCCTGGGCTTCGCCACCGTTCGCATGGTCGCTCAGCCATGCCCTGTCACTCCGTGTCCGGTTGTACCGCATGCGGTACAACCGGTTGCGGCGAACCGGGCCACGGTCGGGCCGCCGGGACCGAACCCTCAGCCGGCGTCCCCCGCGCCGACCCGTGTGAGCGACCCGCTCACCCAATCTCTCTTCGAGCTTCCCGCCCCAGCGACCGTTCCTGCTCCCGCGCCCCTCGCTCCGACCCTGACCACCGCCTCAACCGCCCTCTCCTCCTCGACTCCAACCCCCGCTCTTCCGCCCAGCCCTCCGTTCCCACTCCCGACCAGCAATCAACCTGACGCACTTGCACCTGGGGTGCAGCGCGGCGCTGTCAACGTTGCCGGGAACCAGGCGGGCGAGTTGCCAGGTCTGAACGGGAACCTCAACGCGGCCGGCGAACCGTGCTGAGCATCGGGAAGGTCCACGATCCCGACTACTACCTCGGGATGGTGGCCGACGGCCTGGAGGAGTACTACACCGGCGCCCGGGAAGCCCCCGGAGTGTGGATGGGTCGCAGCGCCGAGCGGCTCGGCCTGTCCGGCGAGGTGGACGCCGAGGCGCTCCACCGTGTCTTGGATCACCGGGACCCGGTATCCGGGGCACGGTTGACCCGGGCGCAGGGAGCGCCGAAAGTCCCCGGGTTCGACGCCACCTTCTGCGCCCCCAAGAGCGTTTCCCTGCTCTTCGCCCTCGGTGATCCGGAGACGTCGAACGAGGTCCGCAACGGCCACGACGCCGCGGTGGCCGCTGCCGTCGGGGTACTCCAGGACGTGGCCGGCCGGGCCCGGCGAGGCAAGGCCGGGACCGAGCGCGTCGTGACCGAGGGGTTCGTGGCCGCCGGGTTCCGCCACCGCACCTCGCGAGCGGGAGATCCGCATCTTCACACCCACGTTCTGGCCGCCAATCTCGTGTACTCCCCCCAGGACCAGCGGTGGTCGGCGTTGGACGCCCGCCCGCTCTACGGGTGGGCGAAGACCGTCGGCTACCTCTACGAGGCCCAGCTCCGGGTCGAGTTGACCCGGCGTCTGGGGGTGGAGTGGGGTCCGGTCCGTCGCGGGATCGCCGACATCAACGGGGTCCCGAAGAAGACGCTGCGGGCGTTTTCCCGCCGCCGGGCGGAGATCGAAGCGCACATGGCCGAGCGGGGTGAGACCACCGCTCGCGCCGCCCAGATCGCCACCTACGCCACCCGCAGGGCGAAGGATTCGAGTGTCGAGGCGGAGGGGCTCCTGCCCGAGTGGCGGGAACGGGCCCGCACGCTCGGCTTGGACGACACGGCCGTTGCCGATCTCGTCGGCCGGGCCGTCCCGGTCCGCGTGCCCGAGCCCGGGACGGCCGCGGCGGAGAAGCTCTTCGCCGCCCTGGCCGCCCCCGACGGGCTCACCGCCCAGGTGTCCACGTTCAGCCGCAAGGAGGTCCTCCAAGCCATCTGCGACCGCCTCCCCGGCGGTGCCGACATCGCTGGAGTCGTCTCTCTGGCCAAGGCGTTCGTCGCTTCCGAGCACGTGGTACCCATCGGTGTCCCGGAACGGCTCCGCACCCACGACGTGCTGCGTCGCCTCGACGGTACGGTGGTCCCCGCCCACCTCGACGTCCTGCGCTGGACCACTCCCGAGTTGCTCGCCACCGAGGAACGCCTCATCGAAAGCGCCCTCAACCGCACCGACGAGCAGACCGGTGTCGCCCCTCCCGAGAGCGTCCACGCCGCGCTGATCGCCCGGCCCCTGCTCTCCCACGAGCAGGCCGCCATGGTGGAGCGCCTCACCCGCTCCGGGGCCGGCGTCGACGTGGTCATCGGGGTGGCCGGTTCCGGCAAGACCTTCGCCCTCGGCGCGGCCCACGACGCCTGGGTGTCATCCGACCATCGGGTCATCGGCGCCGCCCTCTCCGCCCGGGCCGCCGCCGAACTCCAAGACGGCTCCGGCATCCCGTCGACGACACTCGCTCGCCTGCTGGCCGACCTCGACCGTCCCGACGCCGGCGGGCTTCCGCCGCGGTGCGTGCTGGTGGTCGACGAGGCGGCCATGGTCGGCACCCGACACCTTGCCCGGCTCCTCGACCACGCCAAGGCCGCCGGCGCCAAGGTCGTCCTCGTCGGCGACCACCACCAACTCGCCGAGATCGACGCCGGCGGTGCCTTCGCCGCCCTCGCCGTGCTCCTCGACGCCCCCGAGCTCACCGACAACCGCCGCCAACATCAGGCGTGGGAACGCGACGCCCTCGCCGAGCTCCGCAACGGCGACCCGGAGACCGCCCTCGCCGCCTACCAGGCCCACGACCGCATCCACCAAGCCGACAGCTCCGAGAAGATCCGGGGACAGATCGTCGGCGACTGGTGGGCGGCCCGCCGGGCCGGTGGCCGCCACCTCATGGTCGCCTCCCGACGCAGCGACGTCGACGACCTCAACCGCCGCGCCCGCCGCCGGCTCTCTGACGCCGGCTTCCTCGGCGAAGACGTCGCCATCGGCGAGCGGCGCTTTGCCGTCGGCGACGACATCCTCGCCACCCGCAACGACTACCGCATCCCCGTCCTCAACGGCACCCGAGCCACCATTGCCAGCATCGATCGGGCAGCCGGACGCATCGAGGCCGTCCGCTCCGGTGGGCGCCGGTTGGTGATTCCCTTCGGCTACGCCGAGGCCGGGCACCTCACCCACGGGTATGCCACGACCCTCCACAAGGCCCAAGGGGCGACCCTCGACCAGACCTTCGTTCTCGCCGACGACACCCTGCATCGGGAACGCAGCTACTCCGGCCTCTCCCGTGGCGTCGAAGCCAACGACCTCTACGTCGCCGTCCCGGAGGATGACGACCACCACGGCAGCCACGACAACGACGACCTGATCGAACAGCTCCGCCATACGGTCAGCCGCTCCGACGCCAAGACCCTCGCCCTCGACGACCTCCTCTCAGGCCGCGCTCCCGCACCGCGGACCCGCATCGACGAACTGTGGGCCGAACGCCGCCGACTCGCCCCGATCGTCAACCCGGGACGTTGGGCGCGACGTGGGAATCGACCTCGGCCTGTAAGAGCCGACCCTCCCGCTCACGACCCCGTCGCTTCCCAACAACCCTTGGATCATCGGGTCCTGACGCCGATCCCCCCGGGCGGCCTCGCGCCGACGGTCGCCATCGCAGTCCATCCTTAGCATTGCCGCCGACCCGGACCGAAAAGGTTGCTCGACCATCACCAGCAACGGATGAAGAATCCAGCAGTCAAGACCCTGGCCATCTGGCCGAGGCGACTGGCTCATCTCTCCAAAGCTGATCAGGGGACATCGGCCACGGGCGGCCCGGTCGCTCCACTCCCCGCGCCGCCGACGGGATGTGACCGGCTTGCAGGAGCCCGAGGCGCTCGACGATCTGGTGGCCCGCTCGATGGCGACAACTGGGACACCCGGGTGTCCGCGCATCCCGGCGGGCGCGGCATCCGCGTAGGCGTCAATCTCCCGGCTGCCCATCAGCGACGCCGAAGACGTCGTCGAGTTGGCGCCGGGGGTTCCGTCCCCCAGGTCCACGACGAGGGCACCCTGAGCCCCCTTATGGGCCGGGGGGTGCTGCGGGTCACCGATGCCCGTACACAAACGGCTGACAGACCTGCTCTCACCTCGATGCCTCCGGCGGCAATGTCGAGCATCCGGGAATGAGGCGAATGGAGACCGCTTCCGAGACATCGCAGGAGAACGTACCCTCTTGTTTCGTGGTGCCCTGTATCGATTTGAGTCTCTCTTCAGAGGCGTAGGTGGCCACGAATAGGTCGTCGATGGACACGATCTTCGCCGTTGATCCTGACTCAAGCAGGATGCTGGCCTCGCTCACGAATGAAGCGCTTTGGCCGACGACGACATTGAAAGGATTCGTCGAGTATTCAGGAGGAAAGTGGATGACAGTGATGGGATCTGACTCGCTCATTTTGTCAGCCATGGTAATGCAGTATGGCGTTTTTTCGAGATACTGCTTTGCTGTCGAGAATGGCGGGGGCGGAATCATGCCTGCCGAGCCATCGGGGAAGGGCGAGTTTATCTCCGAGCGAGGCAAGGGCGGATCAAACTCGATCGCGAAACAAGAGGTCCCGTCGCTACCTGGTGTCTGAAAGATCGTCCATCGGACACCGTCCTGCTCGCCCCCTGTTGCGACTGTCCATGGTTCGCCCTGGGGGCTTGGCGGGTCTTCGGATGGAATGGTGCCTACTGCGCCATCGCTGTTTCTAGGGTTGCTGCTCGTCGAGGGGTCTCCGCAGGCTGAGACGACAAGCACGGCAACCAACCCGGCCAACTGCAGTGCACGAAGTCTCTGCATGCGAGCGCCGTATCCATTCATCACGACTTCCTTCCGGGGTATCCATTGTGCCGCCAGCCGAATCTGCCATCCCAAGTCCAAAGATCGGAGACGATTCTAGTGCTCACCGACATCACCGTGGGGTTCCAGGTAGTGCAGTTGTGGTAGCCCCACATGCCCCAGCTGGCGCTGCACAAGCGGGCCTGGCGATAGTTAACCGTGTATTCTTTGACTCGGGCGAAAGCAAGATGTGGATATGTCACCCAGCCAAGTTCCCAAATTCTGAAGCGTACTCTCCCGTCACGCCACTGGAGGGCGCCAGCTCCCCTTGTCGTGGCGTACGGTATGGATCGGTACCATACCCAGTCATTATACCAATGAACGGGGCCGGGAAGAGTGTCCCACTGCCACGAAAACCAGTAGAGCCCGAAGTCATCGATTCTCGTTCCGGAAAGGTCGGTGTTGTTAACAGGGTCGCCCGCTCCGTACTCGTAGTCATTGGAGGATCCGCCTTCCACGGAGTCAACAGAGAGGAAGCGCCCCAGGTTAGGCTCATAAAGCCGGACGCCCATGCGCATGATTCCGGTTGCGACAGTGAAGCGTTCATGTGTCCCAAGCCAGCCGAGCCTTGTCGTGGGGGTGGAGCCTCGGCCGAATTCGTCGGTGGTGGGGGAGGAAGTGAAGACCCCTGTGGTGTTGGTCGTTCCCACGATGTCGCCGTGACCGTTGGCCAGCGGGTATGAAGGCGTCCCGTTCTCGTCGATGACGAGCACCCCCATGGGGCCGCTGATGTAGGTCTTGACGGAGGCAGGGACCGTCGGCGCAGGAGTCTTGACGGAAACATCGTCGACGAAGACGGTGTGGGCCCCGCTGCTGTAGTTGTGATTGATCTGGAAGACACCCGTGCCGGTGACGGCAGTGTTGGTGACGTTGATCTGCCACGTGCCGGGCTCGCTCGTCCCCACCGGCCAGGCTTTGACCTTGACCGCGTTCCCGATGACCTGGATGCGAAGCCTCTGGGTGTTGGTATCCATGGTGTAGGTGAACGAACCGATCTCGGTCGCGGTGCCGCTGACGTAGCTCTGGAGCTTGATAGAGGCGGAGTCGGAGCGGAGCTCGACCCGATAACCGGTGGTCATCTGGCTGGAGCCGCTGGCCCCCGAGGCGCGGACCATCGGTCGCAGATAGCTCCTGGAGGTGCGGTTGTCAAACCGGTAGGTGAACGTGACGTCGCCGTCCGCCACCGCCGGCATCTTGGCGGTTGCTCGGGCAGCTGATCCGTTCACGTACAGCCGTCCCTCGTTGCTCTGGATGTCCGCGATACGCGTGCTGTCATTCGACGTCGTGGTCCACTTGCTCGGTGCCCAGACAGACCCGTTGGACGCGGTCAGGTCGTCGGCGAGCAGGATGGGCCACCCCCAACTTGCCGGGGTGGGAATGTGATAGGTGGGGTTGTCTCCGGGGCCGTCGTAGCCGTAGCTGGTGTCTTCGGATACCGTGCCCGTGGCGTTGGCGATGACGACGCGCCGAAGGACGCGGCCGCTCGGGGCGAGGGTTTCGCTGGCGGTGTTGGTCCCGTCGTTAATCAGGATGGCGTGGTCGTTCGCGTCGTAGGCCAGGCTCGTCGAAGGGTTGCCGCCGGTGCCGGTGGTCGCGATGACGTTGCCACGGCTGTCATAGCTGTATGCGGTGGCGTAAGGGGACGCCGTGACCCGATCGGCGTTGTCGTACGTGTAGGAGGGAACCGCACAGCTGGTGCTGTTGGCGCAGCGGTTGGTGTTGGCGTCGTAGGCGTAGTTTCGGATCGTGGCGCCGCTGTTCTCGTCCGAGACGGTGAGCCTGCCGGCGCCGTCGTAGGTAAAGCTGCGGCTTCGGCCGGTCGTGGTTTCGGCGGAGATCCGGCCGGCGGCGCTGTGGGTGTAGCTCCAGGGGGAGAGCTCGGTGATCCCGCCTTGCTTGTGGGAGAGGCTTGCCACTGCACCCTGGTTCGGATCGTAGGTTGTCGTGGTGACGACCCCGTTGGGCCGGGTGATCGTCTGGGAGCGGCCGCCGGCGTCGTACCCGAAGGTCGTCGTACGAGCGGAACCGGAGGCGTTTTCCGTCA
>JBOGFO010000395.1:0-6516 GCA_050743445.1 Acidimicrobiia bacterium | reverse complement strand
GTTGTAGGGAGGAATCTTGCCGCCAAAACCGGCGCCGTCAAAAACAGCGCCCGGCAACCGGGCCGGGTCAGTACTTGAGGAAGTGGTGTGGACAGATGAACGTGCTGGTCACGGCGTCGTGGCCTCCCCCGTTTGGCCGCAGGTTGGCCGCGGGAGCCTCGAAAACGGCGTCGATGGCACGTCTCGTCAGATCCTCGTCCTCCGGCCAAAGGTGCCCGTAGGTGTCGAGCGTCTCCAGCGCTGGCTTGTAGAAGTGACGGCGGTCGTGGAAGCCGGTGCCCGCCGGGGCCTTCGCCGCGACCACCGCCTTTCGCCATACCTCATTGAACCGGTTACGGCGCAGCAGCTCCGCGTGTTCGTCGGTGAACAGGGCCTCCCCTGCTGGCGGGAGCATACGCACATGCTCGGCGAAGGCGTTAAGGACAAGCTCGGGGAGCGGCACCGACCGGACACCCGACGCCGTCTTCGGCGGCGCCAGGAACGGTGGGCGACCGGGAAGCATCCGTCAGGGATTCTTGAAGACCTCGTGGCCGCCGACCCGCCGCCACAGGACCGCCGGCTCCTTCCGAACCCTTCCAGCTTCGCGAACCTCCACCTGGGTCCATTCGAAGGTTGCGCGTCCGTCTGGCCCCGAGAAGGACCACGTCATTTCGAAGATGCCGGGGGCACCCTGCACCTGCTTGACCCTGAGGCGCTGCGGAAAAGGCTGCTGGCGCGCCACGTTGGCGTCGCATGCATCCTTGAACTCGGCGCCTGCTTCCTTGAAGCGTTTCTGCTCCCGCTTCGTGAGGCGCTTGTAGTCCGCGACGAACGAGTCGGTTCGCTGATACTTCAAGCGTCGAGGTCGGCCAGGAAATCCTCGGCGCCGTCAAACGTGGTGACCCGCCCCGCAGCGATGTCGGCGTCGGCCTCGCGCTCCATGGCCTGCCAGCGCTCAGTCCAGAACCACTGCTGGTCGGCAGGGTGTGGCAGGACCGGGCGAACCTCGAAGACGCCGTCTTCGCGCTCCGTCACCTCAACCTGCGCACCGGGGGTCTCGGCGCACAGCCGGCGGCGCAGCTCCGTAGGGAACGCGAGTACGCCTCGGGACTGGAAGGACAGGAAGCCGTGGTATAGGCGTTCGGTGCGGGGCATACGCTCTCTCCTCTTGGACTGCTGTGCAGCGCAACTGCTTTGCTGCATGACCGCATTGTAGCGCACGATGCTCGGAATGGAACCCCCAATTCGAACCATTGGGCTAAGCCGGAACGTAGGGCACATGCAACGCCTCCGCGGCCTTCTGCTTGGCCCGCTCGCCTCTCCGGTCGTACCTGGCGGTTGTGCTACCGGAGGCATGCCCTCGACTCGACCAGGCCACCTTTTCCGACCGGGCAGAACAGCGGCCCGACCCGGTCACCGCGTATCCCTCGCCATGCGCCGATGGCCTGGGCGGCGCCGTTGCCGAATTAGTACTTGAGGAAGTGGTGGCGGAACTCGAAGTCGTCGTCCTGTGCGGCGTAGGCCACGACTTCGGATCGGCGCACGGCGAGGTAGGCCCGGGCCAGGGGCTCGCCCAGGGCGTCGAGCAGCACGGGGTCAGCCTCGAGGGCGTCGAGGGCGTCGCCCAGGGTCTGGGGGTAGCGCGCCGCGCCGGCCGCCTGGCGCTCCACCTCGGACAGGTCGGCGGGGTCATCGGACAGCGGCGCCGGCGGCTCCAGCTTCTGGCGTAAACCGTCGACGCCGGCCGCCACCAGGGCGCCGAAGGCCAGATAGGGGTTGGCGGAGGCGTCGGCCGGCTTGTACTCGAGGTTGGTGGACGCCTCCTCGGCCCCCCAGAACGTCGACGGCACCCGGACGGTGGCCTCCCGGTTGTCGGGACCCCAGCACACGTAGGCCGAGCTCCACGAGCGGGGCTGGAGGCGCCGGTAGGAGTTGACGGACGGGGCGGTGAGCGCCAGGAGGGCGGGGGCATGGGCCAGCACGCCGGCCACGAAATGCTCCGCGAGCTCGGACACACCGAAGCGCCCGTTGGGATCGAAGAAGGCGTTGCGCTCTCCTTCCCAGGCGCTGAAGTGGATGTGGGCCCCGTTGCCCGCCGCCTCGGGCCACGGCTTCGGTGCCAGCGAGGCGGCGAGACCATGGCCGCCGGCCACGCCCCGGATGGTCTCGCGCACCAGGATCTGGGTGTCGGCCGCGGCCAGCAGGGGCCGGGGGGCGACGGACAGCTCGTGCTGGCCCCAACCGAGCTCGGGGTAGTACTGCTCCAGCTCGATCCCTTGGGCGGCGAGGGCGTCGACGAGCGCCACGGTCACCTCGGAGGCGGCCGCCATGCCCACCGTCGAGAAGCACAAGCTCTCGTCGACGGGGCCGAAGCTGGCATCCGCCGCCGGCCAGGCCAGGGCGAACTCGTTCTCCACCGCGGCCCGGAGGCAGAGGCCCTCCCCCTCCAGCTGCGCCACCATGCGGCGCAGGAAGTGGCGGGGCCCCACCGGGTCGGGCGCTCCGTCCAGACCGATCTGGTCGCAGAGCATGGCCGCCGAGCGGGGGGCGTAGGGCAGGATCTTCAGCGTCTCGGGGTCGGGCACCAGACGCACCTCGCCCACCGGCCCGAGGCCGGGCACGGACTGGAGCTGGTCGAGAGAGTTCATGGCCGACATGGCCACGGTCAGGCCGATGCCCGTCCGCATCCGCTCGACCAGCCGGGGCAGCGTCGTCGCCTTTCCCCGGATGGTCCCGCCGTTGTCGCAGTAGAGGAAGCGGACGAGGCGCACCCCTGCGTGTTCGCAGGCGGCGAGCACGTCGTCCGGGCTCACCGTCCCCGGGCCTCGGCGACGAAAGCGTTGAACAGGTTCTGCTGCAAGGGGTCACCGGCCGCAGTGGCCTCGGCATGCCACTGGATGGCGACGATCCAGCCGTCATCGTGCTCCACCGCTTCCAGCAGCCCGTCGTCGGCCCACGCCACCGGCACCAGGCCCTCACCCAGGACGTCGACGGCCTGATGGTGGTGGGAGAACGTCGACGCCCGATCGGACTGCATCGCCTTGTGCAGGCGGGTGCCGGGCTCGATGCGCACGTCGTGGAAGGCCTCCTCTTTGCCGTCCGGGCTGCGGTGGGCGGCGAGGTGGCTCCAGTCACTGATGTGCTGGTGCAGCGTCCCGCCCAGCGCCACGTTGAGCACCTGGATCCCTCGGCAGATGGCGAGCGTGGGGACTCCGCCGGCCACCGCGGCCAGCAGCAGGGGGATCTCGAAGCCGTCCCGGGCTGGGCTCACGTAGGAGACCTCGGGGCGGGCCTCGGCGCCGTAGCGGGCCGGGTCGACGTCGCCGCCGCCCACCACGACCAGGCCGTCGAACCGGGAGAGCCGGCGGGCCGCCTCGTCGTTCTCGAGGGCGACGGGCATGAGGACGGCGCCATCGGCGCCGGCCCGGTCGAGGGCCTCGAGGTAGGCGGCCGGGGCGGCGGTCGAACCCTGGCGCCACCCGAGGACCCCGCCGGCAGTGATGGGAACGCCGGTGACGGCGATGAGAGGTCGGGAGGTGCTGGCCACCACCTTCAGAGCGTATCGGCCGGAGCCCGACGAGCCGACGGTGGAGTCAGCGGGGAAGGGTCACGCCTTCAGCCCGGAGCAGGGCGGCCTTGACGTTGGGGCCCATGCCGTAGGGACCGAGGGTCCCATCGGCGGAGATGACGCGGTGGCACGGCACCAGGAAGCACACCGGGTTGCGGCTGAGGGCGCTGCCGGCGGCCCGCGCCGCCCGGGGGCTGCCCGCCTCCTCCGCCACCCAGGCGTAGGAGCGGACCTCGCCGTAGGGAATCCGCCGGGTGGCCTCCAGCACCGCCCGGGGAAAGGGGCGCAGGTGGTCGAGGTCGAGCCGCAACGACGCCGGCACCCGGCCGGTCTCCAACGCCCGCACCAGAGCGACCGGACGGCGGGTGGCAGGGCGGAGGGGCCGGTGGAAGCGGTCGGTGAACCGCTCGGTGAAGATGGACACGTCGTCGGTCATGGTGACGTAGGACACGCCCCGCTCGTTCCAGGCGGCGAACAGCCCGCCGGTCATCCCGTCGACGGCGATGAACTCGTCCACCCCGCCGACCTTATGTGATCAGCGGAAACTGATCCGGGGACGCCTCAGCCGGGCGACGCCGGCGGCGGGTAGGCATACGGCTCCCGGCGCTCGCGGTCGTCCGGGTCATCGCCGCCGACGTCCCCGTCGCCCGCGTCCTCGGCCGCTCCCGGAGCGGGCAGCTGCGGCGGGGTGTCCGGGTCGGGGTACTCCCCGCCTCCCTCCACCGCCGCCTCCCCCACCGACTGCTGGCGGGGGACGCGCACCCCCTCCTCGGTCTCGAGGGGTTCGCCGGTGTACAGGGGCGCTTCGGGATCACGTTCGGCCATGCCGGACTCCTACCCCTCAGGCGTCCAGACAAGTCGCAGGCGCCGGGCGGCGGCCGACTCGTCGACCCGCCCCACGGGCGTGGTCCGGGGTGCGGCCCGGGCCGCCTCCCCGCCGTCGGCTTCCGTTTCGGCGGCCACGGCCAGCATGGCCCGGGCCAGGGCCTCGACCGTCTGAGGGCTCTCCGTCTCGGTCGGTTCCACCATCAGGGCCTCGTCCACGATGAGGGGGAAGTACATGGTGGGCGGGTGGAAGCCCTCCTCGATCAGGCGCTTGGCCAGGTCGAGGGCCTTGGCGCCATGGGTCTTCCGCAGCCGGGCCGAGGAGGCCACGAACTCATGCATGCACGGCGCGTCGTAGGGAAAGTCGTAGACCCCCCGGAGCCGCTCCTTCAGATAGCGGGCGTTGAGGACGGCACACTCCCCCACCCGGCCGAGCCCGTCGCCGCCGTTGGCCAGGATGTAGGCGTAGGCCCGGGCCAGCACCATGGCGTTGCCGTGCCAGCCGTGGATGCGCCCGATGGACCGCTCCGGGGTCATCCACCGGTAGCGGTCGGGGTCCTCGGCGGTCGGCCGGGCCAGCGGACCGGGCAGGAACGACGCCAGGCGTTCCGACACCGCCACCGGGCCCGCCCCCGGGCCGCCCCCACCGTGGGGCGTGGCGAAGGTCTTGTGCAGGTTCAGGTGGACGATGTCGAAGCCCATGTCGCCGGGCCGGACCTTGCCCAGGATGGCGTTGAGGTTGGCCCCGTCGTAGTAGAGGAGCCCATCCACCTCGTGGATGGCCCGGGCGATGGCCACGATGTCGGTCTCGAACAGGCCCAAGGTGTTGGGGTTGGTGAGCATCAGCCCGGCGGTGTCGGCGTCGACCAGGCGCCGGAGGGCCTCGAGGTCGGTGAGGCCCCGGGCGTCGGAGGGAACCTCCACCGCCTCGTAGCCGGCCAGGGTGCACGACGCCGGGTTGGTCCCATGGGCGGAGTCGGGAATGAGCACCTTCGTCGGGGACCGGCCCTGGGCCGCGTGCCAGGCCCGCATGAGCAGAAGGCCGGTCAGCTCCCCGGCGGCGCCGGCGGCGGGCTGGAGAGTGGCGGCCGCGGTGCCCGTCACCGTGCACAGCACCCGTTCCAGCCGGTAGAGCAGCGCCAGCCAGCCCTGGACCTGCCCTTCGGGCTGGGCCGGATGGCAACCGGCCAGGCCGGGCAGGCCGGCCACCGTGTCGCACAGCTTCGGGTTGTACTTCATGGTGCACGACCCGAGCGGATAGGCCCCGTGGTCGACCGAGTAGTTCCGGTGGGTCAGCCGGGACACGTGCGCCACCAGGTCGCGTTCGGAGACCTCGGGCAGGGCGGGCGGCTCGGCGGCCAGATGCTCGGGGGGCACGAGCTCGTCGGGCCCCCACTCGGGAACCCCGGTGTCCCGGAAGGAGAACGCCCGCCGCCCGGGGGATGACAGCTCCAGCAGGGTGGGTTCGGCGTCGCGGCCCATGAGTGGCATCGACGTCGCCCGCCCGCCGCTGGGACGGGCCAGAGCCTCCGGTACCTGCGTAGGGTCGGCAGGGCCGCCGGGCATCACGCCACCACCTTGGCGAAGGCGGCGGCGAAAACGTCGATCTCCGCTCGCGTGCGGGTCTCGGTCACGGTCACGAGCACGGCCTCCCCCAACTCCGGATAGTCGGCCGACAGGTCGAGGCCGCCCAGGAACCCTTCTTCGGCCAGGCGTTCGAGGACCACCGCGGCCGGCGCGGGCGTCCGCAGGGCGAACTCGTAGAGGGTGGCGGCGGGCGTGGCCGGCTCCACCCCGGCGATGCCGCACAACGCCTCCCGGGTGTAGCGGGCACCCCGGGCGCAGCGCAACGCCAGCTCCCGCAACCCGGCAGGGCCGAGCCACGCCATGTGCAGGGCGGTGAAGATGGCGATCAGGGTCTGGTTGGTGCACACGTTGGAGGAAGCCTGGGCCCGGCGGATGTGCTGCTCCCGGGTGGACAGGGTGAGGACGTAGGCCCGGCGCCCCTCGATGTCGGTGGTCTCCCCCACCAGGCGGCCGGGAAGCCAGCGGCGCACGAACGGCGCCTGCTTGCAGGCGAAGAGGCCCACGTAGGGCCCGCCGAACACGAGCGGGGTGCCGAGGGCCTGCCCCTCCCCCACGGC
>JBOGFO010000394.1:0-2545 GCA_050743445.1 Acidimicrobiia bacterium | reverse complement strand
CCTCTAGGGACGGCGACGCCTAGACCGAGACACCGGCCCCGATGAGGCGGCCGATCAGGTAGCTGGCCGTCCCCACCACGGCGGCGATGGTCACCATCCGGAGGGCGCCCCGAGCCGGGCTGCGACCGGCCAGCACGGCGATGACGGCGCCGACCCCGGCCAGCGCGGCGCCCGAGGCGGCGATCGCGGTCACCAGGGCGGCCGGCCCGGAACCGAAGATGAACGGCACCACCGGCACGAAGGCCCCGAGGGCGAAGGCGGTGAACGACGATCCGGCCGCCACCCATGGCGATCCCAGGTCCTCGGCCGAGAGCCCGAGCTCCTCCCGGGTGAGGGTGTCGAGGGCGCTGTCGGGGCGGCGCATGATCCGGCGGGCGAGGGCGGCGGCCTCCTCCTCGTCGAGCCCCTTGGCCTGGTAGATGAGTGAGAGCTCCTCCTCCTCTTCCTCGGGGAAGGCCGACAGCTCTTCCCGTTCGACGGCGATCTCGCGTTCGTAGAGCTCCCGTTGCGAGGTCACCGATACCCACTCCCCGGCGGCCATGGAGAACGCCCCGGCCAGGAGCCCGGCCAGGGCGGCGACCAGGATGACGTTGCGGTTCGACGTGCCTCCGGCCACCCCCAGCACCAGCAGCAGGTTGGACACCAGCCCGTCGCTGACCCCGAACACCCCGGCCCGGAGCGCTCCTCCGGCACTGGCCCGGTGGCGACCTTCGGCGCGGGCGATCTGGGTGCCCTGGGAATCGCCCTCGAGGGCGGCCACCGCCCGGCCGTGGGCCATCTCCTCGGCCGACATGGTCTCGGAAGCCTCGGGGACGCCCCGATACTTGGCGGCGTCCGCCGCCTCCAGCCGCAGTACGAGCGGGAGCACGGCCTCGGTCCCGAAGCGCCGGGCCAACCCGCTCAGGAGGCGGGTCCGCAACGAGACGCGCCGCCGCCGGAGCCCGGTCACCCCCGCCTCGCGCAGGTACCGCTCCCAATGAGCGGCGTGACGCTCCTCAGCCTCGGCCAGGCGGGTCAGGACCTGGCCCCTCCGTCCCCCCGACGCCGCCGCCAGAGCCCGGTACAGGGCAGCCGCCTCCAGCTCGTCTTCCCACATCTCCCGGTAGAGCTGGAGCCGATCAGGATCGGCGGGCATCCCACCAGGCTACCGGCGGAACGCGGACGCCCCTTCTGTAAATGGGTGGTCAAATCGAGCTACGAGCGATCAACCGGACTAGTCATCGCGTCGACACCCCAAGCATGCGAGGGAGACTGGCGGTCGCCGTGCTGTTCGTGGTGGCCACCACCGTCACGCCCGTGGCCGTCCCATCGACGGGTGCAGAAGCAGATGGGAGCGGCCGGGGGTACTGGATGTACGCGGCTGACGGCGGCATCTTCTCCTTCGGCGGCGCCGGATTCCACGGGACCACCGTGAACTCCAGCGCCGAGCTCGCGGCCATGGCCCCCACCCCGTCAGGGCAGGGCTACTGGCTGGTCGACGACGACGGCGACGTCTTCGCCCACGGCGACGCCGGGGACTTCGGGTCCCGCGGCTCGGAGGCCGACGACTTCGCCGCCTTCGCCCCCCGGCCCCAGGGCGACGGCTACTGGATGGCGACCCGGACGGGCGCCGTGGAGGCGTTCGGGCAGGCACCGGGGCTGGGCTCGGTGACGGTGAACCCCGCTCGGGCGATCCTGGCCATGGCCGCCTCCCCGACCGGCGCCGGCGCCTGGATGGCGGCCAGCGACGGCGGGGTCTTCGCCCTGGGCGACGCCCCGTTCCTGGGCTCGCTCGGCGGGATCCCCCTCAACCTGCCCGTGGTGGGCATGGCCCCTACCCCCAGCGGCCGGGGCTACTGGCTGGTGGCCGCCGACGGCGGCGTCTTCACCTTCGGGGACGCCTCCTTCCTCGGCTCGACCGGAGGCATACCCCTCAACCGGCCCGTGGTGGGCATGACCACCACCCCGAGCGGAGCGGGGTACTGGCTGGTGGCGTCGGACGGCGGCATCTTCTCCTTCGGTGACGCCGGTTTCTTCGGCTCACTCGGCTCCGTGCGGCTCAACCAGCCGGTGATCGGCATGGCGGCGCTCCCGGGGGGCTCCTCGGCCCAGCCGGGTTTCGGCTCCGCCGGAGGGGGGAGCACGCCGCCCGGTGGCGGCGTCGGCACCCCACCCGCCACCGGCGGGCCCCCGGCCACCACGCCCCCGACCCCGACCCCGGAACCGGTCGCCACCCTCGTGGGCGCGGGCGACATCGCCAACTGCAACTTCAGCGGAGACGAGAACACGGCCCTCCTGCTCGATGCCATCCCCGGGACGGTGTTCACCACGGGCGACAACGCCTACGAGAAGGGCAGCGCCAGCGAGTACGCCAACTGCTACGCGCCGTCGTGGGGCCGGCACAAGGCCCGCACGCGGCCCGTGGTGGGGAACCACGAGTACGGCACCGCCAATGCCGCCGGCTACTTCAGCTACTTCGGCTCGGCGGCGGGGAAGGCGGGTGAGGGCTGGTACAGCTACGACCTCGGCGCCTGGCACGTGATCGTGCTCAACAGCAACTGCACGG
>JBOGFO010000393.1:0-4853 GCA_050743445.1 Acidimicrobiia bacterium | reverse complement strand
ACCAGGGCCGCCTCGCCCCCCGTCCGGGAGCTGGCCGCCGCCCTCACGCCCCTGGCCGAGCCGCTGCGCCGCGCCGCCCCCGACCTCAACGCCGCCCTGGCCGAGCTGCCCGGCGCCACTGCCGAGCTGCGGGCCCTCATGGCACCGCTCGACGGGGTGCTGGACCGCGCCCCCGCCACCCTCACCCGGACGCCGACGGCCGCCGCCGACGCCTCCGCCCTGATCCCCGTACTCCGGGTGGCACTGGCCGACCTGAACCCGATGCTCGCCTACCTCGCCCCCTACGGGAAGGACATGGCCGCTTTCGCCGCCCACGCCGCCCAGGTCATCACCGCCACCCAGCCCGGGGGGCTGGCGGCCGGTCGCTTCCTGGCCGTCATCGACGAGAACTTCCTCCGGGAGGCCTCGGTCCTCGGCAAGCCGCACAACGCCTACCCGCCGGCCGGTGGGGCGGAGAACCCGCAGCCCTTCAGTGGCTCGGTGCCCCGGGTGACCGAGGAGCCGAACTGAAGCTCCCGCGTGCCCGGCGGCGGATCGTGGCCGCCGTCGCCGTGATGCTGGGGGCTGTACCGGTCGCCGTCGGGATCCTTCGGCTCGAGGTCGACACCTCCATCGGCTCGCTGCTCCCCGCCGGCGACCCGGCCGTCCGCACCTGGGAGGACACCCAGGCCTCGTTCGGCGCGGACCCGGTGGTGCTGCTCTTCGAAGGCGCGCCCGACGGGTTGCTCGACCCGGAGGCCGTCCGCCGGCTGGTTGCCCTGGAGGGCCGCCTGGCCGGGTTGCCCGACGTGGCCGTCGTCTACGGCCCGGGCACGACGCTGAACCAGATCGCCATCGGCCTGAACGAGCTGCTGGTGTCGATCACCGCCCGGCGGGACGGGCTGCGGGCCGAGGCGGAGGCGGCGGCCCGGGCCGGTGGGGCGTCGGAGGCCGAGGCCCGGGCGGCGGGCGCGGCGGCCGTGGCCGACTACGAGGCCCGCTACGGCTCGCTGGTGGCCGCGGGCCTGCCGCTCGGGCTGCCCACGCTGGCCAACCCCACCTTCGCCCGCTCGGTGTTCCTCGACGAGGCCGGCCGGGCCCGGGCGCCGCTGCGGTGGATCGTGCCCGACGCCGGGCACGCCGCCGTCTACGTCCGGCCCCGGGAGGGCCTCGATCAGGACGGCACCGACCGGCTGGTCCGGGCGGTGCGGGCGGCGGCGGACGAGGCGGATGTCGGCACCGGCGTCACGGTGACCGGGGCACCGGTCCTCGTCGCCTCCCTGGCCGCCGAGGTGCGCCGAGAGCTTCCCCGGCTCGGCCTGGTGGCGCTGGCCGTGGTGGCGGGGGTGTTCCTGGCCAGCCACCGGGCCCGGGGCCGGCGCCGGTTCCTGCCCCTGGCCATGGGGCTGGCGGCGACGGCCGTGGTGGTCGGCGGCTTCGGGTTGGTGGGTGTCCCGGCGTCCATCGGGATGCTCGTGTTCCTGCCCGTCATGCTCGGCGTGGGTACCGACCTGCCCATCCAGGCCGCCCACCCCGCGCCCCGCCGCGTCCTGGTCGCTGCGGCCGTGGCCGGCGCCGCCGCCTTCGCCGCCCTGGCGATCTCCCCGTTGCCCTTCGTCCGCCACCTCGGCCTGGCCCTGGCCGCCGGCGTCCTCATCTCGGCCGCGTTCGCCCTGCCCTTCCTGCCGTCCGCCCCGGCGCCGTCCGGGGATCCGGTCCGGCTGCGGCTTCCGGGTTGGCCCGTGCTGGGAGCGGCGGTCGTGGTCGCCGCCATCGGCTGGGGGCTGCTGCCGTCGCTGCCGGTGGAGGCCCGCCCCGACCATCTGGCCCGGGGCCTGCCCGCCCTGGCCGACGCCCGCCGGGTGGAACGGGTGCTGGGCGCCTCTGGTGAGGTGGCGGTCCGGGTTACCGCCGCCGACGTCGCTTCCCCCGACATGCTGGCCTGGTTCCGGTCGGCCGAGGAGGCGCTGGTGGTGCGCTTCGGCGACCGGCTCCGGCCCATCGTGTCCCCGGGGCGGATGTTCTCGTGGCTGGGGGAGAACCCCACCCCGGCCCAGGTCGACGCCGCCTTCAACCTGCTGCCCCGGTACCTCGTGGGGGCCACCGTCCGGGGCGACCGCCGGGAGGCGGTGGCCGGCTACGGCCTGCGCCTCGGTGACCTCGACGACCAGTCGCGGCTCCTGGACGAGGTCCGCCGGGCCCTGCCCGCACCGCCGCCCGGCGCGCGGGTCGAGCTCACCGGACTGCCGGTGGTGGCGAGCCGCGGCTACGACCTCCTCGCCGGTGGGCGCCTGCCCGCCAGCCTGGCCGGTCCGCTCCTGGCCGGGGCCGTCCTCGTGGTGCTCGTGCCCCGGCGCCGCCATGGCCTCCTGGCCCTGGCCGGGGCGCTCCTGGCTGTCGGCTGGGGCGCTCTGGCCTTGCGGCTGACCGGCGTTGGCCTGTCGCCCCTCACCGTCGGGCTCGGTGCCCTCACCGCCGCCGTGGGATGCGAGTTCACCCTCTTCGCCCTCGAGCGGCGGGCGGCCGGGCTGGCCCGGCCGTGGTCCGGGGTCGTGGCCGCCGCCGCCACGTCGGCCGCCGGTTTCGGGGTCCTGGCCCTGTCCCGCCTGGACGTGCTGGCCGAGTTCGGTGCCGTCCTCGCCGGCTCTATCCTCCTGGCTCTGCTGGCCGCCCGGTTGCTGACGGCCCCGCTTCCTGGTTCGATTCCGGCCGGCGATCCCGGCGTCCCCCCCGCTTCCGAACCCGAACCCGTCGAGGTGGTTCCGTGAACGACGAGCCCGAGGCACCCGACGCACCCGATGCGCCGGCCGAGCCGGGGGCCGTCGAGGAGGCCGGCGCCGCCGAGGAGCCCGGGGCGGCCGAAGATCCTGGGGCCGTCGAAGATCCTGGGACCCCGGCCGAGGAGCCGGCCCGGCGCCGGGGTTGGGTTCTGCCCCTGGCCGCCGTGGTCGTCGCCATCGCCGCCGGCGCCGTCTACGGCATCGCCACCCGCAGCGACTGCCCGCCGGACGGCGCCGCTCTGGCCGTGGGCGGCCAGAAGGTGACCGTGGCCGAGCTCGAGCGGCGGGTCGAGGTGCTCAAGGCGCTCTATGGGCTCACACCGCCTCCTGCCTCCGACGAGGCGAAGACCGATGCCTTCGGCCGCGACCTGGCCAAGTCGATGGCCGTCGGGCTGATGATCGACGACGAGGTCACCGGCCGGGACCTGCAGGTGGGCGACAAGGCAGCCCGCGATGCTCTCGACCGCTATGTGGTCGACGCCTTTCCCGAAGGCGGGCGGGCCCGTTTCGTAGAGGCCCTCGGCAACCAGGGGGTCTCCGAGGCCGACGTCCTGGGTGAGTTCCGCCGGCTGCTCGAGACCCGGCGCCTGTTCGACGTGGTGACGGGCAACGTCGAAGTCTCCGATGCCGAGGTGGAGACGGCCTTCACCGAGCGTCAGCAGCAGCTGGCGATCGCCGAGCGCCGCCGGCTCCGCCATCTGGTGGTCGCCGACGAGGCGGCCGCCCAGGCCGCCCTCGCCCGCATCCAGGGCGGCGCCACCTTCGCCACGGTGGCGAGCGAGGTCTCCCTGGACGCCGCCACCAAGGCCGCCGGCGGGGAGCTCGGGTCGCTGACCGCAGCCGAGCTCGCCCCTGCCTTCGGCCAGGCCGCCTTCGCCGCTGAGGTCAACGTCCCGTTCGGGCCGATCCAGACCGACCTCGGCTGGCACGTCGGCGTCGTCGAGGAGATCACCCCGGGACGGCCGGTGACCCTCGACGAGGTGCGCAACCCGTTGCGCGAGCAGCTGATCGGCGAGCAGCGCCTGGCCCGCTGGCGGACGTACCTCGGGGAGCAGATCGTCGAGGCCGATGCCTGCTACGCCGACTCCTACCGGCCCGCGAACCCCGACGCCCCGCCCTCGGACTTCCCCGGGAGCGACCCCGCCGTCCCCGGCTCCACTCCGTCAACCCCCGGCAGCTGACCGGCGGCCGTCAGCGGTCGGCTTCGGTCAACCAGCGGGGGAGCGGCGGCGGTTCGAAGGCCCGCATCGCATCGAGGAGGCGGCCGGGCTGCTGTTCGACCACCACCAGGCGCCGGTGCACCTCCTTGATGAAGCCCTCGGCGGTGACGTGGTCGAGGAACCCGACGAGGCCGGAGAAGAAGCCGCCGACGTCGAGCAGGCCGCTGGGCTTGACCTGCAGGCCCAGCTGGCACCAGGTGAGGATCTCGAAGAGCTCCTCGAGGGTGCCGAGCCCGCCGGGGAGGGCGACGAATCCGTCGGCCAGCTCCGACATGAGTGCCTTGCGCTCGTGCATCGTCGGCACGACCCGGAGGTCGGAGAGGCCGTCGTGGGCGATCTCCCGGCTCGTCATGTGCTCCGGGATGACCCCGATGACCTCGCCGCCGGCTTCGAGGGCGGCGTCGGCCAGGATCCCCATCAGGCCGACCCGCCCGCCGCCGTAGACCAGGCCGATGCCCTGGCCGGCCAACGTGGCTCCCATGGCCCGGGCCGTCTCGGCATACTCAGCGAGCCGGCCGGCACTGGAACCGCAGAACACGCACACCCGTCGCAGCTCGAGCACGCCGGCAGGGTACCGTCGCCGGCGATGGATCCGGAGATGCCGGCCTCCTCCGAGCGGGCGGCCGCCCTGGTCGAGCTGGACGACCCCCGTCGGGGCCGGCTCGTGGTCCGCAGCGGCGAGACGGTGGTGCTGCTGGGCCCGTCGGGGGCGGGCAAGACCGCCCTCATCCGGGCGCTGCTGGGCTTGGACGGCACCGGGCCCGAGCCGGTGCTGGCCGTCCGGGGTCGGCCCGCCGCCGCCCGCCAGGTGGCGTCCCTGGTGGGTTGGGTCCCCGAGGGCGACGGCGTCTTCCTCTCCGACACGGTGTGGGAC
>JBOGFO010000392.1:0-3530 GCA_050743445.1 Acidimicrobiia bacterium | reverse complement strand
CACGCCACGGGTTGAACCGCCAGGCAGGCGGGGATCGCCGGTGGAGCCCACCAGCGCTGGCCCGGACCCCGGTCCGGGTGGAACTGGGGGCGATGAAACCGGAACGGGCCCAGCCCCCACGGGCTGAGGAACGAACGGGAAACAAGCCGCCCAGCACCCACTGGGCCGAGGGGACCCGCTGCAGCCGAGAAAGCGGCTACAGGCCGTCAGACCAGAAGTTTCCAGGGGTCAGGGAAAGGGCACGTAATCGCCATGCGCAACGTATGGAAGGGTCTCGTCGTCGGCGGATTGACCGGGGTGGCCGCCGGCGTCCTGATCGACCTGGTCGAGGGCGGGCTGGAACGGGCAGCGAGCGCACGCGACCACCTGCGGGAGCGGGCACCCGAGTTGAAGGACCGGGCCCGTCACGCCGCCGAGGTGGCCAGCGAACGCCTGCGGGAGGCGGAGATCCCGGAGAAGGCGCGCCACGCCGCCGAGGTGGCCAGTGAGCGCCTGCGGGAGGCGGACCTGCCCGAGAAGGCGCGCCACGCCGCCGAAGCGGCCCGGGAGCGGGCCAAGGAGATCGACGTCACGGAGCTGGCCGACAAGGCCCGGGAGGCGGGCCGGAACCTCACCGCTGACAGCTAGGGGGGATCCCCGGGAACGCCCAGAGCGTCGGCATAGCGGGCGAGGTGATCGCCGGCGGGCTCGGCCACGTCGGACGCCAGGACCTCGCGCAGCCGGTTCAGCACCTTGATCTTGTGTTCGAGGCTCTGCATGTTTTCGCGGACGAGCTCGGCCACCTGGGCCCGCTGGTTGGCGGGCACGGCCTCGCCGAGCGCGATCTTGCCGATGAGCTCGATCTCCTCGAGCCGGAAGCCGAGCTCCTTGAGCGCCAGCGCGCCCTCCACGTAGAAGCGGTACTCCTGCGTGTACTTGCGCGTGCCGCCGGGGGAGCGCTGGGGCGGAGGCAGGATGCCCAGCTCCTCGTAGTAGCGGATGGTGCGGCTCGAGACGCCCGTCATCTCGGCCAGCGGGCCGATGGAGAGGAGCCCCGATGTGCTCCGCCGTACGGGACGCGCCCGGGGCTGGCGCGGCCTGCCGCTCGTAGCCATCGCACCATCTTTCCTCAAATGCCGGGCTCGGGCGGTCCAAGATGAGGCGTGACGAACTCGCCCGAGCCCTCGGCCAGAAGTAGAACCGAGCGCCGCGTCTTCGTCTACGGCACCCTGATGCCGGGCCAGGTGCGCTGGCGCTTCCTTCGTCCCTTCGCCGCCTCCTGGGAGCCGGCAACCGCCCCCGGCCTCCTGTGGGACACCGGCCGGGGCTATCCGGCAGCCACCTTCGCCGGCGGGGGCGGTGTCATCCCCGGGGTCACCGTGGTGCTCGAGGTTGAGACGGCCGAAGCGGCCATCCGCGTGCTGGACGGGATCGAGGGCGAGGGGTCGCTCTACGGGCGGGTGCCGGTCATGACGTCGAGGGGACCGGCGCTCAGCTACGAATGGCTCGGTGCCACCGATGGATTCCGTCCGCTGCCCGGCGGATGGGCCGTCGCGTAGGGTCCGCCGGGCACGGGTCTACGGACGAGGAGATCACGATGGCGATCGGCGTCTACTTCCATCCCGAATCGTTGACGGCAGCCCAGTACGACGAGGTGATCAAGCGCCTCGAGGCGGCCGGGGCCGGGACGCCCGCAGGGCGGCTCCACCACAGCTGCTTCGGCCCGGCCGATCACCTGATGGTCTACGAGGTCTGGGACTCGGCCGAGTCCTTCCAGGCGTTCGGCGAGACGCTCATGCCGATCCTCGGAGACGTCGGCGTGAAGCCGGGCGAGCCCGACATCATGCCGGTCCACAACTACATCCAGTAACCGGGGTCTTTCAGGGCCGGTCGAGCAGGCCGGCGATGCCGTCCCGCCCCTCTGCCTGCGCGGCCTCGTCGAGGAGGATCTCCCGCAGCCGGTGGAGCACGTTGATCTTGTGCTCCAGGGCCGACATGTTGACCCGGACCAGCTCGGCCACCCCGGCCCGCTCCTCGGCGGAGACCTCGTCGCCCAGGGCGATGCGGCCGATGAGCTCGATCTCCTCCAAGCGGAAGCCGAGGTGCTTCAGGGCCAGCGCGCCCTCCACATAGAAGCGGTGGTCCCGGGTGTACTTGCGGGTGCCGCCCGGGGAGCGGTGGGGCTCGGGCAGGATCCCGAGCTCCTCGTAGTAGCGGATGGTGCGGCTGGAGACGCCCGTCAGCGCCGCCAGCTGGCCGATGGAGAGGAGGGCGTCGTCGCCCCGGCGGCGCCGGCGGGTCGGTTCGGTGGCGGTGGCCATCTCAGTACCGGGACGGGCGGGGCCGGGGTGGCCCGCCCTCCCGTACGTGCTCGTCGAGGAGCTCCTCGGTCGGCTCCCAGTCCACCAGCTTGGTGAAGCTCCCCTGGGGCCACGTGCCGTAGAACTTGAGCAGCTCGGCGGGCGGGCGGCGCTTGGTCCACTCCGCTTCCCACTCCCCGTAGGGCCGGGCGCGGGCGATGCGGGCCTCCCGCTCCTCCTTGCGGGCCAGATCGGTGGCGGCCGCGTCGACCACCAGGTTGTCCTCCCGGTACACCACCTTGTAGATGTCCCGGGCCACCTGGTGGCTGATGGTCTCGTCCCGCACGTCGGCCATCACCATCTCCGGGTCGCGCTCGAGGACGTCGCCGTAGCCGGGCCCGGACGAGGCGGTGCCGATGAGCAGGTCGCCCTCGCCCACGAAGGTCATGGCCGAGCACGAGTGGGTCACCGTCCACTCGCCCTCCACCCGTTCGACGGCCTCGTAGATGTCCCGGGGGGTGCGGCCCTCGGCGATCAGGGCGTCCAGGTTGTTGCGCCGGATGATGGCCACCGCCATGGGCCGGCTGGGGTAGCCCCCGTAGAGGCCGGGGGCGATGGGCCGGGCCGAGAAGCCCCCGAGAGGCACGGCGGCGGCGAAGGGGATCCCGTGGATCCGGTACATGGCCGCCATCGAACGCCCACCCCGGTACTTGCCGTAGCCGACGGCGTCGCGCCAGTAGGCGGAGCGGAAGATGGGCAGCAGCGGGTAGTTGTGCTCGATGGCCTCGGAGTCGAGGAACTCCCCGATGGCGCACCAGATGAACCCGGCCACGTCGATGCCGTCGGAGTCCCACCGGGCCCCGGTCCCCGCCCCGTTGGGCTGGCCCTGGTCCCAGGCGGCGAAGGGCAGGCCCTCCTTGTTGAGCCCGCCCACGGCCAGGGCGGACGCCGTCCCCGCCCAGGAGCCGGCGACGTGGTCGTGCCAGGGGGAGGAGAACTTCATCTTCTCCATGGCCACGTGGAAGCCGGTGATGACCTGGGCCTGGGTGGCGACACCGAGCGAGGTGGCGTCCTCGGGATCGGCGGTGAAGAACGACCCCTTCTGGAACTCGAAGTTGAAGGGATCGTAGTAGCCGGTGGTGGCGGGCAGCTCCCAGAAGAAGTACTGGAACAGGTAGCAGGCCACCATGGCGATCATCATGTGGGGGAACATGTTGAAGTTCCCCTCGACCACCCGGGGGCTGCCGGTGA
>JBOGFO010000391.1:0-9261 GCA_050743445.1 Acidimicrobiia bacterium | reverse complement strand
TCGGCCAGCTCCGCCGCCCGCTGGCGGCTGGGGATGAGCCCCTGGGGCCGGAACACCATCATGGCCACCAGGGCGGCGCCGAAGAGCAGCACGCGGTACTCCGTGATGGTCCCGACGTCGCCCCCGGTGAGGGTGTTGAGCCGGTCGGTGAGCCACTCGCCGGCGGCCGCGTCCCGCAGGTACTCAGGAAGGAAGCCGATGGCGAAGGCTCCGGCCACGACGCCGGGAATGGAGCCCATGCCACCGAGCACCACGGCGGCCAGGATGATGACCGAGAAGAAGAACGGGAAGTTGTCGGGGTTGATGAAGCCCACCTTGCCGGCGTAGATCCACCCGGCCAGCCCACCGGTGGAGGCGCCCATGGCGAACGCCCACAGCTTCATGGTGAAGGTGGGCACCCCCATGGCCTCGGCCGCGTCCTCGTCCTCCCGGATGGCCGACCACGCCCGTCCCACCCGGGACCGGTTGAGGCGCACGATCATGAACACGGACACGGCGATCGCCACCAGCGTCAGGTAGTAGTAGGGCAGCGGCAGCAGGCCGAACTCGACGCCGAGGATGCTGCCCGGGTGGGCGATGCCGGTGATGCCCCGGGCCTCCCCGAGCGACCCGCTGTTCTGGGCCACGATGCGCACGATCTCACCGAAGCCCAGGGTGACGATGGCCAGGTAGTCACCCCGCAGGCGCAGGGTCGGCGCCCCGAGGGTCACCCCCGCCAGCATGGCCACGGCGATGGCCACGGGCAGGGCCTCCCAGGCCGTCCAGTGCGCCTCGGTGGTGAGCATGGCGGCCGTGTAGGCGCCCACGGCGTAGAAGGCGACGTAGCCGAGGTCGAGCAGCCCGGCCGCCCCGACGACGATGTTGAGGCCCAGCGCCAACAGGATGTACAGGCCGACGGGGAAGAAGAGGATGCTCTGCCAGTAGCGGCTCAGCGTGAGGGGATAGAAGACGGCGAAGGCGACCAGGGCCAGCGCCACCAGGATCTGCACCACCCGCGACTGCCGAGACCACCACCGGCTGACCGGGTCGATCACCGCCAGCCGGGACCGGAGCGCCGCCAGCCGCTGGCGCACCGCCGCCAGTGTCTTCGGGGACGCCCCGGGCCCAGTCGCTTTCGGGGACACCCCGGGCCCAGTCGCTTTCGGGGACACCCCGGGCCCGGGGGTCATGCCCGGGCCTTCCCCAGGGACTCTCCCAGCAGGCCGGTGGGCCGGAACATGAGGACGAGCACGAGCACGGTGAAGGTGAACACGTCCTTCCACTCGCCGCCGAGCACGGTCGCCCCCCAGTTCTCCAGCAGCCCGAGGGCGAGGCCGCCGGCTAGGGCGCCCCGGATGTTACCGATGCCCCCGAGCACGGCGGCGGTGAACGCCTTGATCCCGGGCAGGAAGCCGATGTTGAACCGGGCCGCCTCGAAGAAGATGCCGTAGAGGGTCCCCGCCGCTCCGGCCAGCATGCCGCCGAGCAGGAAGGTCAGCATGACCACCCGGTCGATGTTGACCCCCATCAGGGCGGCGGTCTCCGCGTCCTGGGCGGTGGCCCGGATGCCCCGGCCGAGTCGGGATTTGGCCACGAAGCGCTCCAGGGCGATCATCAGCACGAGGGCGCCCAGGATCACCAGGACCTTGTCGGTGCGGATGTTGGCGCCATGGAAGTTGACCAGCTCCCGCTTCTCCAGGATGCGGGGGAAGCCGAGGAAGTCACGGCCGTAGCGGGCAGCGAACAGCTCCTGGAGGAACAGGGAGATGCCGATGGCGGTGATGAGGGAGGCCAGGCGGGGTGCCCCCCGCCGGCGGAGGGGCCGGTAGGCGATCCGCTCGATGGCCACCGCCGCCCCGCCCGAGACGGCCATGGCGACGGCCATCACGCCGATGACGGTGGCGGCCAGGGCCAGGCCGGTCTTCGGATCGTCGGCGATCTGCACGCCGAGGCCGTCCATGGCGAAGAGCGAGGCGAAGATCCCGATCATGAAGATCTCGGAGTGGGCGAAGTTGATGAGGCGCAGCACGCCGTAGACCAGCGTGTAGCCGAGGGCGATCAGGGCGTAGATGGCCCCCAGCGTCAGACCGTCGAAGGTCTGAGGCCAGAACTGATCCCACAGGCAGTCGAAGCAGTGCTCGATGGCTGCCGCCGGCTCAGCTGCCGGCCAGCTCCGAGGTCGTACCCAGCTCGGTGATCTTGCCTTCCTTGACCTCGTAGACGAACACGTCGCCGGCCTTCACGTTGCCGTTGGCCTCGAACTCGATGGTCTTGGATACGCCGTCGAAGGTCCCGAGGTTCTCCACGTAGTCGAGCAGCTTCGCCCGGGTGTCGTTCCCCGCCTCGATGCCCTCGATGAGGATGTTCATGGCGTCGTACCCCTCGCTGGAGTACGTGCCCGGGTCCCGGTTGACGACGTCCCTGTAGGCGGTGGCGAACGCTCCGGCCTTGCCCTCGAGATCGGGGGTTGCGAGGCGGCACGGGCACGTGAGGAGGGCGCCCTCGCCGCCGGCGGCCCCGGAGCTGGTGACGAAGCCGGGATCGAGGGAACCGTCACCACTGATGAACTTGGCGGTCACTCCGGCGTCGGTGAGCTGCTTCTTGAACCGTCCCGCCTCGTTGTAGTAGCCGCCGTAGAAGACCATGTCGACCTTGCCCGCCCGCACCTTGTTGACTGCCGCCGAGTAGTCCTGGCTCTTCGGGTCGATGGCGTCCGTGGTGGAGGTGTCGATGCCGGCCTCCTCGAGGAGGGTCACGACGCCTTCCCACAGGCCTTTGCCGTACTCGGTGTTGTCGTGGATGAGGGCCACCTTCGTGGGCTTGATCGACTTGATGACATAGTCGGTGACGCCCTTTGCCTGCACGCCGTCGTCGGGGATGAGCCGGTGGAAGACCTTGCTGTTGGCCACCACATTGGGGAGGTCGACGTTGGTGCACGAGGCGCTGACCATGACGAGTCCGGCGGCGTCCAGGTCGGGGAGGACGGCCTTGGTCTCTCCCGAGAAGGTCGGGCCGACGATGCCGATGATCGACTCGTCGGGAACGTACTTGTCCTTCTGGCCGGGGGCCTGGGCCGGGTCGCCCTGGGTGTCGAACTCCTTGATCTCGTAGGTGTACTTCGTGCTCTTGGCGTTCCACTCGGCGACGGCCACGGTCATGGCATCCCTGATGTTGACCCCCAGGTTGGCGTTGTCGCCCGTGAGTGGGCCGACGAAGCCGATGGCGACACTCTTCTTGTCGCCGGCGTCTCCGTTCCCCTCGGCATCCGACCCGGTCTCCCCGCCATCGTCGCCACAGGCGGCGAGCACCATCGAGGCAGCCATCAGGATGGCTGCCAACCGGCTCCATCGGGACTTCGTCATGCAGCCTCCTCGTTCGTCACGTCGCTTTCGTCACCCATCGGTGAAATTCGGACGCGGCGATAGGGTACCCAAGGTGAGTTTCCCGGAGACGGACACCCCCCAGGGGGACACGCAGCTGCGTCAGCTTCGTGCCGATCTGCGCCGTTTGGAGCGGGTCGTGGTCGCCTGTTCGGGGGGTGTCGACTCGTCGCTGCTGGCCGTGGTGGCCCACCAGGAGCTGGGCGCCGGCGCCCTGGCGGTGACCGCCGTGTCGCCCGCCGTGCCCGCCGAGGAGGTGGCGGCCGTCGAGTCCCTGGCCGGGGTCTGGGGCCTCCGCTGGCGTGCCGTCTCGACCGCCGAGCTGGGCCGTCCCGGGTACGTGGCCAACGCCGGGGACCGGTGCTACCACTGCCGCTCCGAGCTCTTCGAGGTCCTCGGCCCCATCGCCGCCGCCGAATCGGCCGTGATCGCGGTGGGGACCATCGTCGACGACCTCTCCGATCACCGTCCCGGCCAGCGGGCGGCGGCGGAGCGGGGCGTCCGCACCCCCCTGGTCGACGCCGGGTTCACCAAGGCCGGGGTCCGCGCCGCCGCCCGGGCCCTCGGGCTGGCCGTGTGGGACAAGCCGGCGGCACCATGCCTGGCTTCGCGCATCCCCTACGGGACGGCCGTCACCATCGGGACGCTCGACCGGGTGGGCCGGGCCGAAGCCGCTCTCCGGGCGCTCGGGTTCTCCGACCTGCGCGTCCGCCACTACGGCGACGCCGCCCGGGTCGAGCTGCCCCTGGCCGACCTCCCCCGGGCCCGGGCGCGGGAGGCGGACGTGGTGGGGGCCGTCCTGGCCGCCGGCTACCGGACCGTCACCCTCGACCCGGACGGACTACGGTCCGGGAACCTGAACGAGGCGCTCCACGTCCGGGAGGGCAGATGAGCCGGACCCGCCTGTATCTCTCGTTTCCCGAGGCCCTGGTCGAGCGCCCGCTCATCTTCGAAGCCGCCAACCGCTTCGGGGTCATGCCCAACATCCGCCGGGCCAACGTGGAGTCCCACTCCGGGTGGGTCATCCTCGAGCTGACGGGGGAGCAGCAGGCCATCGACGACGCCGTCGCCTGGTTCGCCGAGATCGGCGTGTCCGTCAACCGCATGGAAGGCGACGTCCTCGAGAGCTAGAAGTAGCGCAAGCTGGGAGCGTTGATCCGCAAGCTGGTCTTCCTCGCCGTCCTCACCGCAGGCCTGGTGGCGGCCGACTTCGCCGCCCGGGCGTGGGCGGAGTCGAAGCTGGCCGAGCAGGCCGCCGCCTACTACCCCCCGTCGGGGGCCTCGAGCGCCTCCATCCGGTCGTTCCCGTTCCTCGGGCGGCTGGTGGTGGGGGGTGACGTGCCCGGGGTGACCCTGCGGATGGAGAACGTGCAGGCCGACGTCCTCCTGCTGAGCCGCATGGACTTCGACCTGAGCGACGTGGTCGTCGACCAGGGCGAGCTCTTCTCCGGCCGGGTGCAGATCCTCGACGTCGGTGCCGGGCGGATCGAGGCCCTCGTCGACGGCTCCTCGCTGGCCCGGGCCGTCGGCCTCGACGTCCGCTTCACCGCCGGTGAGGTCGAGGTCCACCGCAACGTGGGTGGTGTCGACGTCTTCGCCCGGGGCCGGGTCACGCTCGAGGGCAACCGGCTGCGCATCGAGCCCACCTCCGTCCAGGGCGCGGATGTGCCGGCCAGCACCTTCGCCGTCAGCTACGACATCCCCGGCGTCGAGCTGCTGCCCTGCGCCGCCGAGGTCCGGCCCGTCCCCGAGGGGCTGGTGATCTCGTGCGCCCTCGAGGACGTCCCTCCGGTCCTGGTGCAGGGGGTCGGGTCAGCCCGCGGCCGGGCCCCCCGTTAGGCTGCCCCGGCATGTCGGACGTCTCCCCGTCGCACCTGCTCCGCTGGGCGGAGGCGCTGGCCGGGGTGGCCCGCACCGGTCTCGGGTTCACCCAGAACCTCTACGAGCGGGAGCGGTTCGAGGAGGTCCTCAAGATCGCCGCCGACATCCGCTGCGCCGCGATCAGCGAGATGGACGCGGCCGTGGTCATCGAAGAGTGGCTGTCCAGCGTGGGGGAGGGCGTCCCCGGCTACGTCACGCCCAAGACCGCGGTGGGCGCCGTGGTGGGCAACGACGCCGGCGAGATCCTCCTCGTCAAGCGGGCGGGGACCGGCGTGTGGCTCTACCCCACCGGCTGGGCCGACATCGGCTACTCGCCGTCCGAGGTGGCGGTCAAGGAGGTGCACGAGGAGACCGGGATCGAGGCCGAGCCCCTGACGCTGATCAGCGTGTTCGACGGGCTCCGGCTCGGCTTCCACTCCATCCCGCTGTACTCCCTGGTGTTCCACTGCCGGGCCATTGGCGGCGAGCTGCGCCCCCATCCGCTCGAGACCCTCGACGTCGGGTTCTTCTCCCGGGACGCCATGCCCGAGCCCCTGGCCGGCGGGGCCCGCTGGGTCGACCTGGCCTTCGCCGCCATCGACGGCAAGGTGGAGCGGTCGTTCTTCGACCCGCCCCGGGCCAGTGTCTGGCGGGCCGCCCCCGACGACGAGGACGGCCCCGGCGCGACATAGGACCGTGGGGAGGGGCCGTTAGCCTCGGGAGCGATGCCGGCCCGCCTCGCCCCCGTCCTCACCCTGGTGCTGCTGGCCGGGGCCTGCTCCGGCGGCTCCCCCGAGCCGTCCGCCGCCGCCCCGACCACGACGGCCACCACCGCCCCGACCACGACCTCGTCGACCACCACCACGACGGCGCCGCCGGCCACGACCACGTCGGCCCCGGCCGTGGCCACCACCACCCCCGCCCCGGCGGTCACCCCGGCCGTGCCCGCCGCCGGACCGTGTACGGTCACGGCCGGCTACCCCGCCCCGTGGCCGGAGCGGCCCCGCTACACCGCCCGGCTCAACGTCGACGCCGAGGCCCGGATGGTCACCGGCACCACCTCGGTGCGATTCACCCCCGACGCCGCCACCGACCGGCTGGTGTTCCGCTTCTGGGCCAACGCCCCCCGCCTGGGCCGGGCCGGGAGCCGCTTCGAGGTCATCACCGCCTTCCTCGGTGACCAGCCGATCGCCGGCACCTACGAACCGGCCGGTGCCGCCCCCGGGCGGCCCGGCACGCTCTACAGCATCCCGGGCTCGTTCCCGGCCGGGCAGGTGGCCGAGGCCCGCATCGACTTCCGCCTGTTCATGCCCGGGCCGGTCAACGACCGGGTGTCCCTGGTGGGCGGGGCCTTCCGGCTCGGTTCCGTCCTGCCCGTCCTGTCATGGGTCCGGAGTGCCGGCTGGCAGACGGCCCCCGCCGTCGACGCCTTCGCCGAGGCGGCCGCCACCGAGGTGGCCGACTGGGACGTGACCGTGACCGCCCCGCCCGGCTACAGCACCCTGGCCACGGGAGTCGAGGCCAGTCCGGGCCGCTTCGTGGCCGAGGCCGCCCGCGACTGGGCCGCCACCGTGGCGCCCATGCGCATCGCCGAGGCGCCGGCCCAGGGGGGGCGCACCACGGTGGCCGTCGGCGTGGCCGAGGGATCGGTGGGCGACCCGGCCGTGCTCGCCCAGCGGGTCGTCGCCGCGCTCGACGGCCTCGCCGCCCGCTACGGCGACTACCCCTATCCCCGCCTCAGCATGGGGGTCACCGGCAGCCTCTCGGGCGGCATCGAGTTCCCCATGCACATCCACCTCGGCTCCGGCGTCCACAACAGCCATCTCATCCACGAGGTGGCCCACCAGTGGTTCTACGGGGTGGCCGGCAACGACCAGTACGCCCACCCCTTCCTCGACGAGGCGCTGGCCAGCTACGCCGAGGCCCGGGTGTCGGGACGGGTGCCGGGGCAGCGGGCCCGCAGCGTCCCCGCCGCCGGCCGGACCCGCCTGGGCGAGTCGATGGCCTACTGGAACCGGCAGGGACGGACCTACTTCCTCTCCATCTACATCGGCGGGCTCCAGGCCCTGGCCACCTACGGCGACGCCGTCGGTGGCTACGACGCCCTCGACTGTGCCCTCCGGCGGTACCACCGGGACCGGGCCTACTCCCTCTCGGCGCCGGCCAACTTCTTCGACGCCCTCACCAGCCAGACCGGTGTCGACCCGCGGCCGGTGCTGGCCCGCTTCGGCCTCTCCTGACCACTCGGCCACTCCAAGTGTTCGGCCACTCCAAGTGTTCATACTGCCTTTCCCTGCGCGCTACGGGCGCGCGTGTGGTGGTTGGTGCCAAGTGGGTACGGTCATGACAGCAGAATGCTTGACCTGTGATTTATGGTCCTGATGTCTAGTAAAGGAGAGACGCGAGTGGATTTGTGGCTTGTGTTTCTGTTGTTGTCCGGAGTCTTCTCACTGGGCTGGGCACTGGGGTCGGCGCTGGGGTTCCAGGCCGGAAAGCGCGAAGCCGAGGAGTTCGCCGACCTGCAGGCCGAGCTCGTCCGCTCCATCGAGGCGCACCTCGCCGACACCGACGAGCGCGTCATCCCGCTTTCCCCCACCGCGCGCTAGTCCCCCAGAACTCGCCAACCCGGTTTCGCACCGGCCGAGGCACACCTGTGGAAGGGGGTGCCGGAGCACCGCCGTGGCGTACACGATTTGTGTACAGCTGGTGGTATGGTGGTGTCATGACCGTTCCGGTGACCACCCGCCTCGACCGCGAGATCCTCGCCGCGCTCGACCAGGCGGTGACGGCCGGGCTTGGCCCGAACCGGGCAGCCATCATCGCCGCGGCGGTCGGGGAGTGGCTGGCCCGGCACGGCGAGGAGGGCGTCGTCGCCTCGTACCGGCGGCGCTACCAGGAACCCGACGCCAGCCACGACGAGGTCGTGGCCCGGCTCTCCGCCTTCTCCGTCGCCGCGTGTCTCGCCGCCAGCGAAGCCTGATCAGCCGAGGCGACATCTGGGACGCCCACATCCCCGGGGTGGGCACCCATCCCGTGGTGGTCGCCACCCGCCAGAGCGCCATTACCCTCGTCCGCTCCGTGGTGTGCGTGCTCATCACCAGCACCTTCCACGGACACGTCGCCGAGGTGGCGGTGGGAGCCGACGAAGGCCTGGACCACGACTGCGCCGCCAACTGCGACAACCTCTTCACCCTGCCGAAAGACGTCCTGACCCGACGTCGCGGCCACCTTGCCCCAGCCAAGCTGGCCCAGTTCGACCAGGCCCTCACCGTCGCCCTCGGCCTCGCCTAGATCCCTCCGCCGTTCGCCGGCCGAGGGCTCTCTAGGGGCCGCGCTGGTCGCGAAGGAACCGCTCGAGCTCGGCCGCCAGCGTCTCCCCGGTGGGGAGATCGCGCTCGTCCAGCTGGTCGTCGTCGCGCTCTTCGAGCTGGCGGACATAGGCGGCGACATCGGAGTCGGAGGCGACCAGGTCGTTCACCCGCTCTTCCCAGGTGCCGGCCGCCTCGATCAGGTCGCCCACCCCGACCGGCACGTCGATCAGCTCGGCCAGCCGCTGGATGAGCGCGATGGTGGCCTTGGGGTTGGGGGGACTGGCGACGTAGTGGGGCACCGGGGCCCACAGGGAGACGGACGGGACGCCGGCCCCCCGGCAGGCGTCGTGGAGCACGCCCACGATCCCGGTCGGGCCCTCGTAGCGGGAGTGCGACAGGCCGAGCCGGTCGATCAGCTCGGGATCGGCGGCGGTGCCGGTCAGGCGGATGGGCCGGGTGTGGGGGACGTCGGCCAGGAGCGCCCCGAGCGTCACCACCAGCTCGCAGCCGGTCTCCCGGGCCACGTCCAGCACGGTCTCGCAGAAGGTCCGCCAGCGCAGGTTCGGCTCGACGCCCGACAACAGCACGATGTCGCGGCCGACCTCCTCCACGTGGGCGCTGAACACGTCGTTGGCGGGCCAGGTGATCTGGCGGGTGACGCCGTCGACCAGGCTGACCTGGGGCCGGGCCACCTGGAAATCGAAGAACTCCTCCGGGTCGATGGTGGCCAT
>JBOGFO010000390.1:0-8350 GCA_050743445.1 Acidimicrobiia bacterium | reverse complement strand
CCACCAGGTCCGGCGCGTGGGAGGCGAACGCCACCAGGTTGCCGGCCGCCGAGAGCGAGGGGTCGAAGCTGCCGGCGGCACCGTCCGCCACCCCGCCGCCCTCCGGACCGCTGACCCGCTCCAGGGCTCCCGACACCCGGTCGCGGCGGAAGACCTCGGCCGTCCCCGGGGCGGGTGGGGTGACGGTCAGGTTGCGGGCCGTGGAGGCGAAGATCATCAGCCCGCCGTCGCCGGCCAGCTGGGGCCCGGTGCTGGGACCGTCGGCTTCGCCGCCGGCGGAGTCGACGCTCTCCCGGGTGACGGAGTCGGTGCTGACGTTGCGCACGAAGGCGTCGGTCGCCCCATTGGCGTCGCCGGACACCAGGTTGCTGGCGTCCGAGGCGAAGGCGACGAGCACGCTGGTGCCGGAGGCCAGGACGTCGGCGGAGTGGCTGGCCCCGTTGGGGGCACCGTCGGTGCCGGCGACGCTGACGCGCCGGGTGGTCTGGCCGGTGCGGTCGAAGAGGAACACGTCCGTGCCGGGCTGGGAGTCGGGCGGGGCGATGTTGGTGGCGGCGGATGTGTAGGCCACGTAGCGCCCGTCGGCGGACAGCGAGGGGGCGCCGCTGTCGCCGCCCTGGGGCACGGGGGCACCGACGTTGACCCGGGTGATCACCCCGCCGCTGGCCACGAAGACGTCGGCCAGGCCGTTGCCGTCGGCGCCGCCCTGGAGGAGGTCGGACGCCTTGGACTCGAAGGCCACCACCGATCCGTCGGAGGACAGGTCGGGCGCCACGCTGGGGCCGTCGGGATCCCCGCCGCCGCTGTCCAGGCTCACGCGCTGGGTGATCGCACCCGCCCGGTCGTGGAGGAAGATGTCGGAGACCGCGTTGGCGTCCCCGGCCACGAGGTTGGGGGCGGTGGAGGCGAAGGCGACCCAGCGCCCGTCGTCCGACAGGGAGGGCTGGCCGCTTCCGGCCGAGGCCTCGCCGCCGCCCGTGCCCATGCTCACCCGGGTCGTCGTCCCGGCCGCCCGGTCCCGGACGAAGACGTCCTTCTGGCCGTTGGCGTCGTTGGCCACCAGGTTGGGGGCGGCCGACACGAAGGCGACCACCTTCCCGTCGCCCGAGATCGCCACCTCCTGGCTCGGGGCGGCCGCCTCCGAACCGTCGGTGGCCAGGCTCACCCGGGTTGTCCGGCCGGTCGCCACCTCGTAGGTGAACACGTCGAAGACCCCGTTGGCGTCACCCGGCACCAGGTTGGTGGCGTTGGAGACGAAGGCCACCACCGACCCGTCGGCGGACGTGGCCATCGACTCGATGACCGACGGGCCACCGCCCCGGACCTGGGCGCCGCCGGCGCCCACGCTGACCCGGGACGTGATCCCGGGAGGAGCGGGGACCTCGGTGGCCGTCTGGGCTTCGGCACCCCCGGCCGGCACGAGCCCGGCGGCGACGACGACCGCCAACCAGCGGAGCCTCACGGAGCCTCCCCGGGTCGCCCGGTCGGGTCCAGCTGACGGAGAAACTCGGCGCATCGGGCCTCCTCATCGACCTCACCCAGGCGTCCGGCAGCGGCCCGAAGGCCGTCCAGCGCCCGGAGGAACCCCAGGTTCTGGGGGTGTTGCCATCGCACAAAGCCGGAGCCCCGCCAGCCCGCCTGGCGCAGCTGGTCGAGTCCCCGGTGGTAGCCCACCCGGTAGCAGGCGTAGGCCTCGACGTCGTCCCGGGCGCAGTCCCCGAGGCTGGCCCAGGCCGACAGGAAGCGGGGCCAGCGGGCGACCACGGCCGCCACCGCCTCCCGCCGATCGGGCTCGGTCCGGGCCAGGGCGGCGTCCAGCGCCGCCTGGGCGTCGGCCGGCGCATCGGGGAGCACGGTGGTGGGCAGCCCCCCACTCAAGTGAACGGGCGAATCACCCATAACAGCAATGTACGCCGGAACTGACACATATCTGGGGCATTCCGGCAGGTCAGGGGCCGGTCCTTCCCGTACCTTGAAGTGATGCGCCGTCCCTCCCTCGCGCTCGCATTCCTCCTGACGGCTGCTGCCCTCGTGGGCGTGGTGCGCCCGGCCGGCGCCTGCACCTGCCAGACCTTCGACACCCGCCAGGCCCTGGCCACCTCCGACGCCGCCTTCGTCGGGGCGCTCGTGTCCCGCATCGACCCGGTGCCGGCCGTCGAGGGGGCCCAGGCCGCCCCCGACACGATCTACCGGTTCCGCGTCGACGAGGTGGTGAAGGGCGACCTCGGCCCCGAGGTCGACGTCCACTCCGAGGGCAGCGCGTCCGACTGCGGGCTGTCCGTCACCGACGAGCGACCCCTGGGCCTGCTCCTGACGGAGCGCGACGATGGCGCCCTCCACGCCACCCTGTGCAGTCGCACCACCCCGGAGCGGCTGGCCCGGGCGGCCGAGCCCGTGACCCCACCCGACGGCCGGCTGCCACCAGCCATCCTCGTCGGTTCGACCTACGGCAACGCCCGATCGGTGGCCCTCGACGGTGACGGCCGGGTGGCCGCCCTGGGCAGCGGCCCGGGGGCGACGGACGCCGTGGCCCTCTGCCCCGGCCGGGAGCGGGTGGTCGAGCTCTTCACCGCCCCCGGAGCCGACGGCACGCCCGTCCGGGGCATCACCGTGCGCCTTCTCGCCACCATGGCCACGGAGTCGGAACGCCTGCTCCCCGAACTCGGCCCGGGCAACCCCGAGCACGAGGCGCTCGCCTGCCGCGACGAGGCGGCGACCGACATCGTGCTCTCCGCCCCCTACACGCGCGCCGAGGGCGACGACCCCTACAACCCAACCCGCTGGTACCAGCGGCTGGTTCGGGTGGCGCCCGGCCAGCCGGTGACGACCCTGTGGGAAGGGCCCGACGTCCGCTCGATCGCCATCGGGCCCGGCGGGCACGTCGCCTACCTGAACGCCGGCCCCGCCGGTGAGCACCTCATCGCCCTCACCCTGGACGGGCCCGCCGTGGCCCGGGCCGTCGCCGAGGTCCCGGCCGGTTCGGGCCCGATGGTGGCCAGTCCCGACGGACGCCGGCTCGCCACCGTGGCGGTGGGCCTGTCGCGTCCTTCGCAGGTGGTCAGCGTGGACCTCGCTTCGACCCCGGCGGTGGTGTCGACCTCCCAGCTCGGCGGCGCCGGGGTGGCCGGCGACGTGCAGTGGGTGGGCGACAACCTGGTTTTCATGCCCGCCCTCCGGCCGGCCGAGCCGGTGCGGATCTTCGACCCCGACCTCACCCTCCTCGCCTCCTGGGCCGGCTGGACGGCCGAGCACTCGATCGTCGTCGGCGACCGGCTCTGGGGGGCCAGCCAGGGCGCGGTGCGCTCCGCTCCCCTCACCACCGGCCCGGCGTCCGTGGTGCGGGAGCTCGAGGACGCGCTGGTGATCGCCATCGCCGACGTGACGCCGGCCGTGACCGAGCCGGCGCCGGTCACCACGACGACGACCACCGCGCCCCCCGTCTCCTCGACCACGACGACGACCGTCCGTCCGGCCCCGACGACCACCACGACGACCGAGCCCGAGCCGACCACCACCACGTCGACGCCGCCGGAGCCCCCCTCCGAGGAGCCCACCGAGGTGGCGGGGCGGACCACGACCCGGGGCGGCGGATCGGCGGGCGGGCTCGTGGCCCTGATCGGTGCCGTCGTGATGCTGCTCGGAACGGCCGTCGGCCTCCGAGCCCGCCGCCAGGAGCCCTGACCTCGCCGCCATGGCGCTCTACGGGCCTGAGACGGTCACCTGGCGGGTCAACCAGGAAGCTGTCCTCCTCCTCGGCGGACCCCGGGCCCTCCTGCTCCAGCTGGCCGAGCCGGCGGTGGCCGCCGGGGTGGCCGAGCACTCGGGCTTCGAGAGCGACCCGTTCGGGCGCCTGGCCCGCACCCTGGAGGCGATGACCGCCATCTCGTTCGGGTCGGCGGACCAGTCCCGTTCCACCCTCGACCGCCTGGCCGCCGTCCACGCCCGGGTCCGGGGCACCTTGCCGGACGGGATCGCCTACACGGCCGAGGATCCGGTGCTCCAGTGGTGGGTCCTGGCCACCCTGATCGACACCGTGCTGCGGGTGGAGCGCCGCTACCTGGGGCGGCTCCGCCCGGAGGAGCGGGCCGGCTACTACGACGAGTCCCGGATGATGGCCGCCGCCTTCGGTATCCCCCCGGCCGTGGTGCCGCCCGACCTGGCCGCCTTCCTCGACTACATGCGGGAGCGCTTCGCCACCCTCGAAGTGACCGACACCGCCCGGCGGCTGGCCCGTCAGGTCCTCCGCCCGCCTGTGCCGCTGGTCGGCGCCCCGGTGGCGGACATGGTCGGCCTCGTGACCGTCGACCTGCTCCCGCCCCGCCTGCGGACGGCCTACGGGCTGGCCTGGGACCGCCGGCGCCGCCTGGTGGCGCGCAGCGGCCAGGCCGCCTCCCGGGCGGTGGTGCCTAGGCTCCCCGCTCTGATGCGGACCCTGCCGGTGATGCGGCCGGCGTGAGGGCGGGGTGGGGAGCGACGGCCCCGTGGCCGTTCCCGCGCCCATCCAGGTAGGCGGCGATCGTCTCGTAGAGGATGTCGCCCACCATGGCCCGCAGCTCCGGCTCCATGCTGCGGTAGACGGGCTCGGCGGCGGTGAAGGCCTCGGGCGCCTCGGTGCACCACCAGGCGAACTCCGCCCCGCCCTCACCCCAGTCCTCCCGGGAGAACTCCGACAGGATGTGGGTGGTGGTGCCGTCGGATTCGGGCCGGGCCATGTCCCGCAGCGGCAGCTGCCAGCAGACGTCGGGCTTGGTGGTGAGGGGGTTGCGGCCCTGGCGCAGCGCCTGGACGTGGAGGGCGCAGCCGGGCCCGGCGCCGAACCCGGGCCGGTTGAGGAAGACGCAGGCGCCCTGCACCACCCGGGTCTTGCTGGCGCCGCCCGACGCCCGGGCCACCACCCCCTTCTGGCGGCCGGCGGCGGCGAACTGCCATTCCTCGGCCGTCAGCTCCCGGGCCGCCGCCTCCACCCGGGCCCGGTCCTCGTCGGAGGTGAAGTGGGCGCCGTAGGAGCAGCATCCCTCCACCCGCTCGGGGGTGGGGGCGGTCAGCACGCCCTGGCACCCGCAACCGAAGATGCAGCGCCAGGGCGAGGCGAGGAAGGTCAGGTCGACCTGCCACTGGGAGCGGGGGTCGTCGGGGTCCTCGAAGGTGGCCCACTCCCGCACGGGCCGGGCCGGCTGCAGGCGGACGGGCACCCGGGTCATCGGAGCGCGGCCAGCTCTTGCCACAGCTCGCCGGCGGCCAGCACGCCCTTGTAGAGCTGGTCGATGATGACCCGCTCGTTGGGGGCGTGGATGCGGTCGTCGGGCAGGCCGACGCCGAGGTAGAGGACGGGGGCGGCCAGCACCCGGCCGAGGGCCTCCTCGGGCCCCGAACCGCCCGTGCGGGTGAAGAGCGGCGGGACGCCCCAGACCCGGGTCATGGCCCGGGCCAGTGCCGCCACCCCGGGATGGGAGACGTCGGTGAGGGCGGGGCCGACGAACCCCTCCCGCCGCACCTGGATCTCCACTCCCTCCGGGACCTGCGCCGGCGTCCACGCCTCGAAGGCGGCGGCCACCGCCTCGGGGTCCTGATCGGCCACCAGCCGGAAGGTCACCTTCACGCGGGCGGTGGCGGGCACGATCGTCTTGACCCCGTCGCCCCCGTAGCCGCTGGCGATCCCGGTGACGTCGCAGGTGGGCCGGACCCAGAGCCGCTCCAGGGTGGAAAACCCGGCCTCGCCCTCCAGGCGCCGCACGCCCGCCTGCGCGGCCCAGGCGTCGTCGGAGAAGGGCAGGGCGGCGAAGGAGTCGCGCTCGGCGGGGAGCAGGGGCCGGACGCCGTCGTAAAACCCGGGGACGGTCACCCGGCCGGCGTCGTCGTGCAGGGCGGCCACCAGGCGGGCGGCCCAGTGGGCGGGGTTGGGCACGGCGCCGCCGAACAGGCCGGAGTGGAGGTCCTGGGCGGCGGCCCGGATGAACACGTCGAAGGCGACCAGGCCCCGCATCCCGGTGGTGATCGAGGGAACGTCGGGGGCCCACATGCTGGTGTCGGACACGACGATCACGTCACAGGCGAAGCGCTCCCGCTCGGCTTCGAGGAGCGCCTCGAAGTTGGGGCTCCCCACCTCCTCCTCGCCCTCCACCAGGACCTTGACGTTGACCGGCAGCCGGCCGGACCGGGCCAGGAGGCCGCGGATGGCCTCGAGGTGGTAGAGGACCTGGCCCTTGTCGTCGATGGCGCCCCGGGCGAAGAGCTGCCCGTCGCGGACGGTCGGCTCGAAAGGGGGCGAGTGCCACTCGTCGAGGGGGTCGACGGGCTGGACGTCGTGGTGGCCGTAGACGAGCGCGGTGAGGGCGCCGTCGCCGGCGTGGAGCCACTCGCCGTAGACCGCCGGGTGCCCGGCGGTGGGAAGGATCTCGACGGCCTCCAACCCGGCGCCCCCCATACGATCGGCGCACCACTGGGCCGATCGTTCGATGTCGGCGGCGTGGAGCGGCTGGGCCGAGATGGACGGGATCCGGAGCCAGTCGACGAGGGCGGAGAGCACCACCTCGCGCTCGGCGTCGAGGAAGGCGGAGAGCACGAGGTCGTTCGCCATCGCCCGGAAGCGTAAACGTCGGCTGGCGGAAATACCCGCACTTGGCACCGCCGTGGCCTAGCCTCGATGTCGGGTGGAGCCACGCGAATTTGGGGGTCTTCATGCGCCGCTTCTCCCTCCTCAGCCTGATGGCTCTGGTTCTGTCCGCGCTGGTCACGGTCTTCGGGCCGGCCGGAGTGGTGGCGGCGGCACCGGCATCGCCTCCTCAGCCCGCCCAGCAGGACGGCGACTGTGACGCCGACAGCGACTGCGACGACGATGATGACCCGGACGACGACGATGACGCCGACGATGACGACGACCAGGACCCCTGCGACGCCGACGACGACGACTGCACCCCTGACGCCGACGACGACGCCGACGACGCCGACGACAACGGCGGCGGGAGCACCGGCGGCGGCAACCGCGGCGGCGACCGCGGCGACGACCGGGGTGACGACAGCCGCGACGACCCGGCCGGCAACGACGACGACAACGGTGACGCCGACGAGTGCGAGCCGGACGACGACGACTGCGAAGAGGACGAGGAAGAAGAGGACGGCGGTCAGGGCGCCCTCAACGAGATCGTGAAGGGCCTGACCGACCGCTGAGTCGTCGGAGCCGCCCCGAACCACGGGCCGCTAGTCTGCGGCGGCGTGGGTCCGCTTGACACCCAGGCCATCGTGGAGCGCCTCCAGTCCATCGAGGAGGACCTGAGGGACCTGGCCTACGACCGGCTGCGGGAGTCGCTCGACACCAAGGCGGTCCTGACCGAGGAGCGCCGGCTCCACAAGGCCCGCCAGGCCGTGGCCAAGGCCATCCACCTGCTGGAGGGCGCGCCGGCTGAAGCCGAAGCCGACGCCGACTAACCGGCACGCCGGTCGAAGACGACTAGGCGGAGACCGACACCCGCCGGATGCGGTCGTTGCCGCTGTCGGCGATGAAGAGCTCGCCGGCCGCCGTCGTGGCCACGCCCCGGGGGCTGAAGACCCGGCCCTCGGCGGCCGGACCGCCGTCGCCGGCGAAGCCCCGCCGCCCGTTGCCCACCACGGTGGTGATGACGCCGGCGGGGTCGACCATGCGGATGACGTGGTTGCCGCTGTCGGCCACGTAGAGGTTGCCGGCACCGTCCACGGCCACACCCCGGGGCCGGTTCAGATCGGCGGTGGTGGCCGCGCCGTCGTCGCCCGAGTAACCCGTGGTCCCGCTGCCCGCCACGGTGGTGATCACCCCGGCCGGATCGATCCGCCGGACCCGGTCGTTGTTGTCGTCGGCCACGAAGAGGTTGCCGGCGCTGTCGAGGGCCAGCGCCCGGGGGGCGTAGAGCTGCGCCGAGGCGGCCGGCCCGCCGTCGCCGGAGAATCCGGCCCCCGAACCGGCCAGGGTCGTGATGACCCCGGAGGGGTCGACGACCCGGACACGGTCGTTGGCCGAGTCGGCGATGTAGATCTCGCCCCGGGGCCCGACCAGCACGCCCTTGGGGTCGTTGAGGAGGGCGGCCGACGCCGGTCCCCCGTCGCCACCGAAGCCGCCCTGGCCGGTGCCCGCCACCGTGGAGACGGTGCCGGTGACGACATCCAGGCGGCGGATCCGGTGGTTGGCGGTGTCGGCCACCAGCAGCGCCCCGCTGGTGGGGTCGACGGCGACGCTGTGGGGCCAGTTGACCTGGGCCTGGCTGCCCGGACCGCCGTCGCCGGCCGGTCCGGCCACCCCGGTGCCGATCACGGTGGTGACCTTGCCGTCGGGGTCGACCCAGCGGACGCGGTGGTTGAAGGTGTCGGCCACGTAGAAGCC
>JBOGFO010000389.1:0-4754 GCA_050743445.1 Acidimicrobiia bacterium | reverse complement strand
GCGCCGGGCTGTCCCGGCCGACCGCTCTGCTCGCCGTCTCCCCTGGCGCGCCGGCCGGTCGCCGGCCGGGCGCGCCGGCCGACGAAGGCGGGCGTGGTCAGCCGCAGCGGTGGCGCCTGGCGCCAGGCGTCATGGACTCTGGGACCGGAAGCCATGGTGGGCGATCTCCAGCTCCTCCTCGGCACAGGCATCCGCCGACGAGGCGAAGGTTGGGCCGTTCCACCTCACCGGCAAGGCGTTGTCCACCACCCAGCTGCGCATGCGGTCCCCCTTGCCGTTGAGGACGGTGATGGCAGCCGAGTTCCGCGTCAGCGAACCTTCCCGCTCGTAGCCCTCCCCCGAGCTCCGGCCCAACCACTGGAAGAGCTCGTCGCTCTGGGTGATGCCCCGCTTGAGAACGACGTTGGGCCACTCCATGCGGCCGGGCAGCTTGTGGATGAACTGGTTCTGGCCGCCCTCCTCCACGGGCTCGACGGCCACCTCGACGCTGAGCCCGGATACCTCGGAGAAGGTGCCGATCTCCACCCCGTCCACCTCGAACAGGAAGCGGCCGCCGGCGGGGGAGCGGAGCGCTCCGTTCCAGCTGTCAGACAAGCTCCCGCACCCCCTCCCAGGCCCGTTCGTTGAGCTCGCTCACCGACCGGATCAGCCGGGTGCGGTCGCGGTGCTCGAGGTCGAGCAGCGTGTCCATCGCCCAGTGCAGGTGGTAGGCGAGATAGGCGACCTCATCCCAGAGGTCGGGTTCCGAATAACGCAGCATCAGACCCCGCTCGTGGCCGGCACCTCCTCCAGCGAGGCGCGAGCCGGCAAAGGGTCGGCGGTGTCCTCCATGAGCACCGAGGGGTCGCCGAAGTTGACGATCTCGTAGAGGTCCTGGAGGTAGGCCAGGTCGGCGGCGAACAGGCCCTCGATGATCTTGGGGGTCACCTGCCCCACCGTGCCCAGCTGGGTGACGACCCGGGACAGGACGATGACCGTCATGTAGGCCTCGAGGTCCTGGACCCGCACATCCCGCAGCGGCTCGATCTCGTCGCGGGCGGTGGCCAGGCGCATCGTGCCCTTGCGGTGCAACGTCCCGTCGCCGTCGACGTAGCCCTTGGGCAGGGTGAAGTCGAATTCCGTCCGGAGGCTCATGCCCGGGTGATTCCTTCGTGGGCGATGGTGATCTCCTCGGTCATGACGTCGTCACCTCCGGAGCTGAGGTCGCTCCCCTTCCACTCCGAGGGCCACCCGTTGATGAAGTTCCACCGGGCGATCTCGGTCATCTGCGGGTCGTAGACGACGATGGAGCCGTTGCGCCGATAGCTGTCGAACTTCCCCTCCTCGACCTGCTGGCGCCAGTCGGTCAAGGCCTTCTCGTCGGTCAGGCTCTTCTTCAGGGTGACGTCGCCCCACTTGAGCTGGCCGGGCATCTTCTGCACCACGACCTGCCCGGTGGCGCTGACGACGCGGTGCTCGATGACCTCGTTCGACGAGCCGAGGCCACCGCAATCCTGGAAGAAGGCCAGGTTGACGCTGTCGACCTCGATGGCGAAGAGGCTGCCCCGCATCAGCTTCTCGCTGGTTCCGGTGGCTTTGGGATCCACGCTGCTCCTCCTTGGTGCGATTCGGTTCTAGGACCGGTAGGGCCGGGTTACTCGCCGCTGGCTCCACCCGCCCACTGGCTGATGCGGAAGATGACGAACTCGGCCGGCTTGACCGGCGCGATGCCGACTTCGACGACCAACTTGCCGAGGTCGATCGAATCGGGCGGGTTCGTCTCGGCGTCGCACTTCACGTAGAAGGCCTGGTCGGGCGAGGACCCGAAGAGGGCGCCCTCCCGCCAGAGCCCGAGCAGGAAGGCACTGATGGTCCGGTTCACCCGCTGCCACAGCGCCATGTCGTTGGGCTCGAAGACAACCCACTGGGTGCCTTCCATGATGGTGGTCTCGACCATGTTGAAGAGCCGGCGGACGTTGACGTAGTTCCACGACGGGTCGGAGGACAGGGTGCGGGCGCCCCACACCCGGATGCCCCGGACACCGAAGGGCCGGATGCAGTTGACCCCAATGGGATTGAGGATCCCCTGCTCGTCCTTCGTCAGCTTCATCTCCACATCGAGGGCGCCCCGGACGACCTCGTTGGCCGGCGCCTTCCACACGCCGCGGGTGGCGTCGTTGCGGGCCCAGATGCCGGCCATGTGGCCCGACGGGGGAACGAGCACCGTCTTGTTCCCGTTGGTGTTCAACGGGTTCGCGACCTTGATCCACGGGTAGTAGAGGGCGGCGAACTTCGAGTCATACATGGCGACGTCGGACCGCCACTCCTTGATCTGCTGGGGGTCCATGCCGGGCGGGGCGTCGAGGATGGCCATCCGGTTAGCCTGGGCCTCGCAGTGGTTGACCAGTCCCGTCTGGACCGCCTTCCACATGTCGAGGTCGACCGAGCCGTCCTCCTTGGTGGCCGCCGTCACCAGGTCGGGGACGGAGATCATGGTCACCTCGTCGGCGATGGTCAGGCCCCGGATGCCGGTGCGGCTGCTCTCCGCGCCCTCGAAGTCCGAGCCCGAGACCTCCAGGGGCGTCGGGGCCACCGGCTCGAGCGGGAACGTCCCGGCCAGGGGGACGAGGTTGGCCGTCGTCGTCTTGGCGATCACCTCGACGAGCTTGGAGGCGGTGTTGACCACGGTCTCGACGTTGCGGTCGCCCTTGGCCATGGTCAGGCCGGTGAAGGACTCCTCCTCGATGCCGTTGCGGCGCACCTTGATGGTGAAGGCGGGCGGTGCCTTGTCGTTGCCGCCAGTGGCCGGGCCATCGGGCTCGACGACCACGTCGATCCGCTCACCCTCTTCAAGGGCCTGGATCTGGATGGACTCCTTGTCGGTGGCCCCGGCCGGAGGGAGGGCCAGGGTGGCCTTCCCGTCGCCGGCGGTGTGGGGGACCCGCACGATGTAGCAGGGCCCGCCGCCGTTGTTGAAGTAGCCATAGACGGCGTGGGGGAGCATGGCCCCGGGCACGAAGCCGCCGTAGAGGTTCTCGTACTGGGACCAGTTGGTCACGAAGCGGGGCTTGATTCCCTCCGGGTCGCTCGGGTCGCCCCGGGGAGCGGTGGCGGTGAAGCCCACGAAGGCGGCCACCGCCGTGCCCACTGAGCTGAGGGGTTTCGAGCCACGATCAACTTCCTCGACGTAAACGCCTGGCGTCAGGTACGTGGGCATGGGTTCACATCCCTCTCTTCTGGTTGTCGACGGTGGTGATCGCCGCCATGAGGCGGTTGACGGTCAAGGGGCTTCCGTAGGACTCGCCCCAGTGGTGCGGCGGGAAGACCCGCATCGTCGGTCGCTGCGATGAGAAGGCGACGACCTTGATCTCAGGAAAGCGGGAGCTGATATCCCGAGCGAGGGTGTCGCCCCCGGCATCGAGGTTGATGAGGACGACCTCGGGCGGTTCGCTGGCGATGTGGTCGACAAGTTCAATGCCCACCTCCTCCGCCACCTCGTAGCCCCCCTCCTTCAGTAGGTCTCGAAGGCCGATCGCCACGATGGGTCCGAAGCCGCCGATGAGGACCCGTGTCACGTGTCTCCTCCCCGGGAGCCGTTTCGCGCTCGACCGTAAACAGCGGCGGGCCCGCTGCGAAGGAGAAGACAGACAGTCTTTCGGGCAGAGCGCGCGTGGGCGCTCTCTTGCTCGTCAGGCGGCCCCGTCGCCGAGCAACTGGTCCCGGAGCTGGCGGAAGCGGGTGGCCCGGGGGTCGTCGGCGCCGATGAGGTGGTCGAGCCAGCGGTCGATCTCGCTCGTCTGGAGGGCGGGGACGAGGGTGAGCATCTGCTCGATGTCGAGCCAGTCCTTGGCCCGGTTGAACACGACCTTCGCCACCAGCAGATGTTCGGCGGCCAGGATCGGGATCCGGATGTCGCCGAAGGGGACGTCGCGGGCCGCCCGGCGCATGGCGTCGTGGACAGGGTTGTAGGCGAAGAAGAGGTCGAGGGGGCTGCGACCCCAGCGGAGCCGGACCTGGCCGTCGCGGACGACATGAGCGGGGTCGGCCGGGTCGCCCACGCCGAGGGGCTCCAACGAGCTCCACACCTGCGGGTACTCGCCTGGGTCGACGAAGACGTTGACGTCGATGTCGATGGTGGCCCGGGGCTCGGCGTAGTAGGCGAGGGCCAGGGCTCCCCCGAAGGCATGGGCCACACCGGCGCCGTCCAGGGCGCGGTGGACGGCCACCACCTTCTCGGCCAGCGACGGCTCAGTCATCGGCCCGCACCGCCAGGCGAGGGAAACGCAGGGCGCCCCGGCGCCGGGCCGGCAGGTGGTCGGTGAGCTCGAGAAGATCCCACAACGCCCGCCCCCGTTCTTCGAGGGAGGCTGCGGCCCACTCCGGTGCTGTGCCGGCCGACGCCAGTTCCGGCAACGGTCCCGCTCCGGCGAGACGGTCGACCAGCAACCGGCGCAGTCCCGGTGCCGGGAGGCGACCGGCGGCGGCTTCGGCCAGGATCCGGCGGGCGGCCTGATCGGCGACGGGCTCTCCGACCGGTACGCCCGCCCGCCAGGCGGCAGCCCGGATCTCGTCGGGATCGAACGCCCGGCTGGCAGCGGCCGATGCCCGATCCAGGATGGCGTCGGTGAGCGTCCGGAAGGTGGCCAGGGTCCGGGCCCGGGGACCCGACGAGGTGTGCACCGACTCCCGGATCTCCCAGTGTCCGGGCTTTCGTTCCACTACGAATGCCATAGTGGGTAGTTTACCCACTACCTCGCGCCGCCGGGCCCGGCGAG
>JBOGFO010000388.1:0-6396 GCA_050743445.1 Acidimicrobiia bacterium | reverse complement strand
CCCGGACGACGACCTCGGCGAACGGGTGGTGGCGGCGGTGGAGCGGAAGGCCCCCACCGACGGCGACGGCGGCGGGGCTCCGGAGCCCGACGAGCTCATCGCCTACTGCCGGGAGCGGATCGCCGCCTTCAAGTGCCCGAAGCAGGTCGTCTTCGTGGACGACCTGGCCCGCTCCGAGACCGGGAAACTCGACAAGCGCGCCCTGCGGGCGCGCTTGTCGTCGATGCTGTGAAGATCCCCCGGGGTCCTGGGGTGTCCCCAGAAACCCCCGGGGGACCGGGGGTGTCCCCCGATACCCCAGCCGATCAGACGGGGTTGAGGTCCTTGTCGGCGGAGCGGCTGCGGCCCCCGGTGCGGGCGGCCGCCGCCAGGGCGTCGGTGATCTCCGAGCCGACCAGCTCGTTGCGCTCCACCAGGGCGCCGGCGAGGGCGTCGAGCAGGTGGGGGTTCTCCTCCAGGAGCAGGCGCACCCGCTCCTTGGCCGTCTGGAGCAGGGCCTCGACGGCCTTGGCCGCCCGCTCGTTGCCGAGCACCTTGCCGACGACGCCGTTGGCCAGCGGGCCCGACTCGACCGCCTCGTAGGACGTGAGGGTGCCGGTCATGCCGAACGAGCCCACCATCTGGGCCGCCAGGGTGGTGGCGTAGGCCAGGTCGCTGGCCGGTCCGGTGGAGGCCTGGCCGAAGCGCAGCTCCTCCGCCACCAGCCCGCCGAGCGACACCTCGATGAGGGAGCGCAGCTCGCTGGAGGTGCGGGTGAAGCGCTCCTCGGTGTCGGAGTGGGCCAGAAGCCCGAGGGCGTCCTTGCGCTTGATGATGGAGAGCACCTCGAGCTTGCGCTCGGGGGCGAGCAGGTGGGCGACGACGGCGTGGCCGGACTCGTGGAAGGCGATGCGGCGGCGCTCGTCGTCGGTGTACTCGACCGGCTGCTTGAGGCCGATCTCCTCGGTCATCTTGGCCTGGGTGACGTCAGCCCAGGTCATGGCCGAGCGGTCGTCCCGCAGGGCCCAGACCAGCGCCTCGTCGAAGAGGTGCTCGATCATCACCGGGGAGTAGCCGGCGGTCATGGCGGCCAGGGCGTCGCGGCGGTCGAGGGCGTCGAGCTCGCCGGTGTGCGCCTTGCGGTCCAGGTAGTAGTCGATGATCTCGCGCCGGCCGGAGCGGCTGGGGAGACCGAAGTAGATGGAACGGTCGAACCGGCCGGGGCGCAGCAGCGCCGGGTCCAGGTTGTCGGCCCGGTTGGTGGCCCCGACGATGAGCACGTTGGCCGGGGTGGGTCGGGGCTTGTTCAGCTGGCGGCTGTCGGGGAGCCAGGCGTTGACCCGGTCGACGAAGAAGCCGTGGAGGCGCTGGACCTTGGTGGGGTGGTCGAAGGACTGGAGCTGGATGAGCAGCTCGTTGACCACACCGGCGATGCCCTCCCGGGCGGTGGAGCGGTTCACCTCGGCGGCCGGGTTGATCCCGTCGGCGGGCGAGAACCTCATGCCGGAGCGGGCACCGGCGATGGCGTCGATCTCCTCGATGAAGCCGACCGCGCCACCCTCGGCCCGGGCCGCCTTGCGCAGCTCCTTGAAGAACGACCGCAGCTTGCGGTTGGTCTGGCCGTAGTACATGGACTGGAAAGCGGAGGCGGACACGAAGAAGAACGGCACGCCGGCCTCTTTGGCCAGCGCCTTGGCCATGTAGGTCTTGCCCGTCCCCGGAGGGCCCTCGAAGAGGACGGCCCGGCGGGGGTTGCCACCCATGCCCTCCCGGAAGGTCTTGAACCCGAGGAACAGGTTGAGCGTGCGCACGACCTCTTCGAGGACGATGCCCATCCCCACCACATCGGCGAAGGAGGTCTGGATCTCGCTCGGGCGGAAGCGCACGTGGGGCGACTTCCCGGCGGCGATGAGGGGCAGGAGGACGGCGATGCCGAGCATGCCGACGATCAACAACTGGGGGAAGAAGGCGGCCCACGCCGGCGACATGGCCGGCAGTCCGATGCCGACCGGGTTGCCGGTCAGCTGCCGGTACCACAGCCAGGTGGCCAGTGGACCGAGGAACAGGAGGGACTTCTGCATCCGCCGCTGGCGGTTCCGCTCCCGCGCCCGGCCGACATCAGCCAGCGCCCGGCCGATGACACCTTCTTGTCCCAAGGTTCGAACGTCGGTCAATTCGGTACCCTTCCCTGGTGCCCCAGCCCGATCGTTGCCCCCCCTCATTCGACGGTCGGCGGAATCCCTCCTTCGAGGTTGCCCTCCTCGACGTGAGAATGAATCCGCAGGTCAGAGCATCTGTCCGGTGAGTCCCCAACGGTCCCCCGGGACCGTCGACGCCCGGTCTCTCCGGTTCGACCAGACCGTCATGGCAGTGGCCATCCTGTGCGGGTTCGTGTTCGAAGCGCCCTGGGTGACCCCCCTGTTCGCCGCCCTGGAGGCGGCCACCGCCGTTCAGGGTGACCAGGGCCCGCTCCCCCGCCTGTGGCACACCCTCCTCTCCTCCCAGCTCCGCCCAACCGCCTCCACCCGGGAAGCAGCCGGTCCGTGGCGGACGGCCGCCGCCCTGGCCGCGGTGCTGCTCAGCGTCGGGACCCTGGTCCTCCTGGTGGGGGACGTGGGGTTCTCCTGGCTCTTCTCCCTGGCCGCCGCCGGGTTGGGAGCCCTGGCCGGCGTCGGAGGAATCTGCGTCGGCTGCCAGCTCCACAGCCGCCGGGGTGGCGGTGAGCCCGAGCAGCGCCGGTTGTTCTAGGGCCTGCTCCTGGTCCCGCCCCTACCGGGGGCGGAGCTCGTCGGAGATCTCCGAGACCTTGGGGTTGGTCTCGTCCCGTTTCGACAGCTCGGGGTTCATGTTCGGCCAGGAGACACCCAGTGCGGGGTCGTCCCAGGCCACGCCGAGCTCGTCAGCCGGGTTGTAGTAGTGGTCGACCAGATAGGTGATCGTCATGTCGGTGAGGGCGAAGAACCCGTGGGCGACGCCGGGCGGGATGTAGACCCCGCGGTGGTCGTGCTCACCGATCTCGAGCGTGAGGGTGGCCCCCAGCGTGGGTGACGATTCCCGCAGGTCGTGCAACACCACCAACGCCCGGCCAAAGGGGACATACCAGAAGTCCGCCTGGTGGAGGTGGTAGTGGAGGCCGACCAGGGCGCCCTCGCGCCGGTCGGCCCGGTTGGCCTGCACCATGTCGGCCGAGGCCGCCACCCATTCCTTGCGCCAGGTCTCGACGAACGAGCCCCGATTGTCGCCATGCACGTCGGGAGTGACGATCACCACTCCCTGGATCTCTTCGGACCGGCAGATGTCGGGCATCCCGACAGGGTGACGCCCTCAGCCCGTCCGGCGCAAGGCGACGAGGGTGACGGGGACGGTCACGGCCAGTGCGATGGCGGCCGGCACCGGCGCCGCGTCCCCTGCCGGGAAGGCGGCCCCGGCGGCGAGGACGAGCAGGGCCAGGTTGCGCACCAGGGTGGCGGCCGACACCGGCCGGGCGTCCCGGGCGCCGAAGCAGGGGCAGGGAACGGCACGGCCCTGGGCCAGGGTCCGGGCCACCACGACCGTGAACACGGCCACGGTGGCCATGGCCGCCAGGGCGGGGCCGGGATGGTCGGGCAAGGCCAGCAGCCCGACGGCCAGGGCGGCTTCCACGACCGGCAGGGTCCGGGCGACGACGGCCGGCGCCGGCGCGCCCATCCCGGCCAGGGCGGCGGCGGTGGCTTCCAGGTCGGCCAGCTTGGCGCCGGCCGAGAGGGCGAAGGCTGCGGCCAGGTCGACCCGGGCAACCAGGGCGACGGTGGCCCACGCGAAACTCAGGCCCGCTCCCCGATCACCTACAGAGGCTCCAGGCGCCCGTAGGTCCCCTGGAAGAAGAGCAGCGGACGGCCCCCTTCGTGCTGGCGGGCGAGGGCCACCACCCGGCCGATGACCACGGTGTGGTCGCCGGCGGAGTGCTCGGCGTCGATCACACAGTCGATCCAGGCCAGGGATTCGGGGAAGACGGGGGATCCCGTCACCGCCGTCTCCCAGTCGAGCGACTCGAAGCGGTCGATGTTCTTGCGCCCGAACCGGCGGCTGACCTCGTGCTGATGCTCGCCGAGCACGTTGACGCCGAAGGAACCGGTCTTGCGGATCACCGGCCACGTCTCCGAGGTGGCCGACATGCACACCAGGATGAGGGGCGGGTCGAGCGACACCGAGGAGAAGGCGTTGGCGGCCAGCCCGAGGGGCACGCCGTCGGCCGTCCCCGTCACCACCGTCACCCCGGTGGCGAAATGACCGAGGACGTTGCGGAACTCCCGGGAGTCGAAAGCAATCGGTTCGGCCGGGCTCTCGTCGGTCACGCCCGCCATGCTGGCACGGGCCGTCAGCCCACCTCCACCTCGCCCCGCATGCCGTAGGCGAAGTGCCCGGGCAGGTGGCAGCCGAACACCACCACACCCGGCGAATCGAAGGTGTAGGTCGTCTCCGCCTCCTCGGAGGCGAGGACGGTCACCTCGCCCGGCTTGGGCGGGTGGAAGGCCTCGGTCCCCTGCTCGTGCCGGTCGTGGACGTCCTGGGGGCCGACGATCAGCTCGTGGGGGATCGGGTCGGCGTTGCGGACCACGAACCGGACCGTCGTCCCCGGCTCGACCTTGATCCGCTCCGGGGTGAACTTGCTGTAGTGGGCGGTGAGCACCACCGTGGGCAACGAGCCGGTCCCGCCGCCGTCGCCCCCCAGGGCCAGGGCGGCGCCACCGGCCAGGGTGGCGCCGACCAGGGCCCCGAGGAAGAGGAGGAACCGGGGCCCGCGGGACCGCGTCACGACTCGCCCCGGCGCCGGCGGAGGTTGAAGGCCCCCGCCACCGCGGCCGCACCCAGGCCACCACCGAGGATGGCGGCGGCGACGGCCATCGGACCCGCGCCGCCGTCACCGTCGTCGCCGGTGGACACCACGGGCAGGGCCACCTCGGGCTCGGCCGGAGGCGAGGCCGAGTGGTCCATCACCGGCCGGCCCGAGACCTCGGCGGCGGTGGTGGGCGGAGCCGGGGGGGCCGTGGTCGGGGTCGGCTGGGGCGCGGGCTGGGGCGCGGGCTGGGACGTCGTGGTCGGCGGAATGGTGGTCGTGGTGGGCGCCTCGGTGGTGGTGGTCGTGGCCGGGGCGGGCGGGGCCTCCAGGCCGGCCATCACCGGGGAGGGCTGACCGGTGCCGGCGGCGTCGATGGCCAGGTCGTAGCGGAGCTGCTCGGGCTCCTCCCCCACCCGCAGGTAGGTGGCCCACGCCTTGGTCGGCACCCAGTCCATCCCCTTGTCGGAGCGGAGGTCGTCGAGGAGCGACTGGGAGGCCCATTCGCTGCGCACCTCGACCAGGCCGTCGTTCGGCCGGGGCAGGAGGTTGGGCTTGTCCGGGGTCAGGAGGTAGACGTCGGCGTCGATGGTCTCGCCGGCGGGCCGGCCCAGGCCGAGGATGCGCAGCGGCACCCAGGGCTGGTCGAGGGGGATGGTGAGGTGGATGGGCGTGCCCTCACCCTCCTGCTGGCCGTTCTCCCGGGCGGCGGTGGCGTCGAAGCGGGCGGCCATGAACACCGGCGAGCGGGCGGCGTAGAAGTCGAGGATCTCGGGCGCGTCAGGCGTGAGGGAGAAGCCGTGCTCCCGGGCCCACTTGGCCACCGCCTCGCCGCCGCCCTTCAGGATGGTCATGTCCAGGGCGTCGATGCGGGTGTTGTAGACCTCCTCGGCGTCGCCGCCGGTGGCGGAGGCCTCAGGCGGGGCCGAGGCCCGCTGGGGCTGGGGCTGGAACTCCCGCTCCAGGCGCTGGAGGGTCCAGTCACCGGCCCGTTCCGGGGCCCGGTCGGGCACGCCGGGCAGGGGCACGATGGAACCGACCTCGGCGCCGCCGCCGGTGAAGGTGAAGGCGGTGATGTAGTGCTCGAAGCCGGCGTGCCAGGCCGACAGCGTGGCCGTCCGGCTCAGGCGGACGTTGCCCGACGGGGTCACAAGCCCGGCGCAGGCCAGGGCCGGGCCGGCGGACAGCACGGCGGCGGCCACGCTGATGGCGGCGGACAGGAACAAGCGACGGCGGGTCACGGTGCCTCCCATGGATCAGTGCGGGTCACGGCGGAACGCGCCCTGGGGCGTGAAGGCCCCGGAGCGCACTTCGAAGACGACGCCTTCCGGCGTCCGGGAACGCGTCCCCGGGCGGGTCTCGTAGGGCGGGGCGAGGCCGGAGTCGTATCCGGTCATGGCCTCGAGGGCGGTGATGGTCTCTTCCGGGGTGTCGGCCCCACTGCGCCACAGGGCGACAGCCAGGACCTTGGCCGTGTTCCAGCCGTGGAGCACCCCGGCCGACGGGGAGCCGGCCCCCGAGCGGATGGCGTCGCCCTCGGCACCACCCGGCACCAGGTAGGGCGACACGACCCGGGCACCCTCGGGCAGGTCGGCCAGCAG
>JBOGFO010000387.1:0-11805 GCA_050743445.1 Acidimicrobiia bacterium | reverse complement strand
GCACCCCGGCGGAGTAGTAGCCGAGGAGCGTGTCGGCGGCGTCGGCGCCGGCCAGCCCCTCGACACCCCGGTCGACCATGGGCCGGGTCGGGAAGAGCTCCTGGGGCAAGGGGCTGTGCACGTCCATGAGGTGGATGTAGGCCGCCCACGGCCCGTCGCCCGCTCCCGCCAGCCAGCGGGCGAAGTCCTCCACCACCACGGCGCCGTCGGTCGTCGTCTCGAAGTCGAGGTGGCCGAAGCCGCGGGTGATGCCGAACTCCGGCTTCAGGTAGGCGTTGCCGGCCACGAAGGCAGCGGTGGCGTAGCCGGCCTCGCCCAGGCACCCGGGCAGGGTCGGCAGGTCGGAGCTGAGGGCGATCAGCTTGGTGGCGTCGCCCGCCTGGCAGGCGCCGGTCATGACGTGCTGGCTGTGATAGAGCCCGGTCATGATCGATGCCACCGACGGATGCGTCCATGACGCCTGGCTGATGGCGTTGGCGAACCGGACCCCTTCGGCGGCCAGGCGGTCCATGTGGGGTGTCACCCCCGCGTCCCCCCGGTAGCAGCCGACGTGGTCGGCGCGCAGGGCGTCGATGCAGATGATCACGAACCGGGGCCGGGAACCTTGCGGGCTCATCGGTGGCCTCCTCTCGTCGCCACGGCGTCGAGGAGATCGTCGCCGTCTCCCAGCGAGCGCACGCGGGCCAGCTCGAGGACGATCTTGCGCAGGTCGTTGGGCGACAACGGATCGCCCACCAGGAGCCGGGCGTAGCGGCCCAGGGCCCGCTTGAGGCGCTTGGCCCGCAGCAGGAGGGGCACGGCCTCGAGCTCCTCCGGCGCCAGCGGGGCGACGCTCTGGTAGGCGTTCACGAAGCGGGCCGCCACCTCGCGGTCGAGGTGGACCTTGTAGTCCGGCGAGTCGGGATCGCCGTAGACCTTGGAGAAGTCATGGACGGCCACGGCGACGTCGAGGGCCCGGGCTTCGAGCTGGGCGCTGTCGAAGTCGAGGACGACAGCCAGGCGCCCGGCGGCGAACAGTGCGCTCCCCCGCCGGCAGCCGGCGTGGATGATCGTCACCGGCAGCGTCCGGTAGAGCTCCTCCAGCCGGCGGTGCACGGCCTGGCCCTCGGCCCGGGCGAAGCGCAGGGGCCCGGCCAGGTCCTCGGGGACGGCGGCCAGGAACCGCTCCTCCGTGGGCACCGCGGCCAGGCGCTCGGCCAGGGCGGCGGGCATCAGCGGGCCCTCGGGGGTGGGCACGGAGGCCGAGAAGCCCTCCACCAGCTGGTGATAGCGGGCCAGCGCCTCGGCCACCGCCTCGGCCTGGCCCGGGATGGCGGCCGAGGCCGGCTCTCCCGGGACGAACCGGGCCAGGCGCCACAGCCGCCCGTCGACCTCGGCGCTGGGCTCACCGGTCACGGTGGGGACGAACTCCGGCCCCGGGAAGCCGCAGGCCCGGAGGTGGTCCACCAGCTCGTGCTCGAAGGCCACCCCTGACGCCGTCTTGGCCCGGTAGGAGCGGCGCAGCACGTAGGTCCCGGCGGCGGTGGTGAGCCGGTAGTGCTGGCTCTTGCCGGCCGGAAGCAGCGCAACGTCGATCCAGTCGCCGACGTCGTAGGCGGCCCGGAGGGCGGCCAGCGGGAAGTCGCCGTCGATCACGCCGTCACCCGGCCGGCAGGAGCCGGCCTTCGATCAGCGCGTCGAAGTCCGCCCGGTAGGTGTCGACGGCCTCCTCGTCCTCCTTGCTGTCGCCCTTCTTCAGCTTGCGGTTCATGGAGTGGAAGACGTAGCGGGCCCAGTGGAAGCGGAGGTTGGCCAGCCATGCCTCGGGGTCGGGGACGGCGGCCCGGTAGGCGTCGAGGAAGGCCGCCGTGGTCGCCTCGACCTCCTGGTCCGACCGCCCGTCGCCCGTCAGCTGGCGCCGCAGGCGGTGGAGGAACTCGGCCGTGTCCCGGGCCGGATCGGCGGGGCGGGAGCGGTCCAGGTCGATCACCGTCGTGGCGCCGTCGACACCGGGGACACCCCGGGACCCCGGACCGACACCGGGGGCACCCGGGAACCCGGGGCCGAGGAACACGTGGATCGGCCGGTACTGGCCGTGGCTCTGCACCGCCAGACCGTCGACCGTCTCGAGGGCCAGCGCTTCGAGCTGCTCGATCTTGCGGAGCGCCTCGGGCACGTAGTCGGCGTGCTCGGTGGCCACCTTGGCCAGGCGGCGGGTCAGGGAGAGGATCTCCGTCGAGACGATCATGGAGTGGGGCCGGCCGATGCGCAGCGGCGTCGAATGGAGGTGACCCAGCCAGGTGGCCGCCTCCTCGACGGCCCGGCGGCGGGCGGCGGGGTCGTCGCCCGCCAGCACATCGGCGACCGACGGGCCGATCGCCTCGGCGCACACCAGCAGATCGAGGTCGGGCACCCAGGCCAGCGGCTCCACGACCTGGTAGGCGGCGCCGGCGCCGAAGCCCGCTTCCCGGAGGGTGCGGAGCTTGTCGTGGATGGCCTCGCCGTCGGTGCCGGGCGGGAAGAACTTGGCGAACACGGCCCGGCCCCCGTTGCGGCGGATCTCCACCGTGGCCGCCCCGGTGGAGTCGAGCTGGACGGTACGCACCGCCCAGCCGGTACCGCCGTGGCCGTTGCCCGGCGGCTCACCGTTGGCCAGCTCGACCAGCGGGCGGAAGCGGGCCTCCAGGAACTCCTCCTCGGAGGCGGTGGCGACCCGCCGGCCCAGCTCTTCCTTGACGTTCTTGGTGATGCTCATCGGTCTCCTTTTATTGGCGCGCCGGTGGCGCCGACCTCACTGCTGCCGGGCGCGCCGTTCCCGTTGCGGACATCCAACACGGCCCCGTCGGCCAGGACGTCGCCTGCGGACAGGGCGACGAGCTCGGCGTAGGGCCCCTTGCGTTCCATGAGCTCCTGGTGACTTCCCTGCTCCACCACCCGGCCCGCCTCGAGGTACACGATGACGTCGGCCCGGCGGACGGTGGAGAGCCGGTGGGCGATGACGATGACGGTCCGGCCGGCCATCAGCCGCTCGATGGCGTCGCGCACCAGGCGCTCGGAGCGGACGTCGAGCCCGGAGGTGGGCTCGTCGAGGATCAGGATGGGCGCTTGCCGGACCAGGGCCCGGGCGATGGCCACCCGCTGGCGCTGGCCGCCCGAGAGCGTCTCGCCCCGCTCTTCGATCAGGGTGTCGTAACCCTGAGGGAGCGCGGTCACGAAGTCGTGGGCGTTGGCTGCCCGGGCGGCCGCTTCGATCTCGGCCCGGGTCGCCTGCGGTCGCCCGTAGGCGATGTTCTCGGCCACCGTCGTCCGCAGCAGGACCGACTCCTGGGGCACGACCGCCACCTGGGCCTGAAGGCTCTCGAGAGTGAAGCTGCGCACGTCCATCCCGTCGATGAGCACAGCCCCCTGGTCGGGGTCGTAGAGCCGGGGCACGAGGCCGGCCAAGGTGGTCTTGCCCGCCCCGGTGGCGCCGACCAGGGCCACCACCGTGCCGGCGGCAACCTCGAGATCCACGTCGTGGAGCACGGGACGGCCGGCAACGTAGGCATAGGTGACCGACTGGAAGCGGACGGCACCGGCGAGACGCGGCGCCGGACGGGCCCCGGGCAGGTCGGTGACGGCCAGCGGGGTGGCCAGGATCTCGGCGATCCGTTCGGCCCGCACGCTCGTCCGGCTGGCCTTGGCCGCCAGGCGGGACAGCGCCCGGGTGGGCCCGTAGAAGTCGCGCAGGTAGGAGGTGAAGACGAGCAGCTCGCCGAGCTCGAGCCGCCCGGCCCGCACCTCGTGGGCGCCCAGTGCCAGCAGGGCGGCCAGCCCGAGCGAGGGCACCACGCCCAGCCAGGACGAGAACGCCGACTCGGTGCGGGACAGGGCGAGGTTGGCGGCCAGCGCTTCCCCGCCGGCCGACTCGAAACGAGCCGTCTCATGGCGCTCCCGGCCGAAGATCTTCACCAGGCGCATGGTGGTGAGGGTCTCCTGGGTGAGGGAGGTCATGTCCCCCTCCCGGTTGCGGGCCTGGACCTCGGCCGCCTTGATCCGGCGCCGGAACCTGGCGTTCGTCACGGCCATGAGCGGGGTCATCGCCAGCAGCACGAGGGACAGCCGCCAGTCCAGCGTGAGGGTGATCACGATCATCCCCACGCCCAGCAGGGAGGAGGACACCGCCTCGAGCAGGTTGTCGGTGACGAGCTCCTGGACGGGCTCGGCGTCCCGGGTGACCCGGGTCATCAGCTCCCCGGTCTGGGACCGGTCGTGGAAGGCGAGCGAGAGCCGCTGAAGGTGCTCGTAGAGCGCGACGCGGATCCGGAAGGCGACCTTCTGGCCGACGGTCTGCATCATGTTGCTGCGGATGAAGTTGACGGCCGCCTCGAGGAAGGCCAGCGCCACGACCGCCCCCACCACGACGAGCACGAGCAGCTCGAAGCTGGCATCGGAACGGGTCTTGCCCAGCACGTCGTCGACCAGGAAGGCGAGGGGCCAGGGCTTGGCCAGCCGGAAGAGGGTCCCGCCCAGCACGAGGACGAGGGACAGCGCCAGGGCGGGGAGGTGGGGGCGGGCGAAGGGCCCGAACACCCGCAGTGCCTGGCGGAGGCCGAACCGGGCCGAGGGTTGCGACTTGCGGCTCATGCCGGTTCACCCTGGTGCGACACCCGCAGCGGCTTTCCGGCCGCGGTCGCCCGCAGGTCGATCTCTTCGGGCATCACCGGATCGCCGACGCCGAGTCGGAAGGCGAAGACCGGCCGGTAGGCGGACACCCGCAGGACCAGCACGTGGCCGGCCCCGGTGGGGGACGGCTCCCAGACGAGCGGCTGGCCGTCGGGGAGCTCCACCCACACGGCCGTCACCCCGGCGGCGAACCCCCGCCGGCGCCCGTCGTCGAGGGCCTGGACCGCGGCCCGGCCTTCCCGCAGGAGGGTGAGGTAGTCCGGGGACAGGCCGAGCTCCACGGTGAAGCGCTCCGGGGCGTCGATGAGCTCGTAGGCCACCTCGAGATGGGCGTCACCCGTCCCGAGGCGGATGCACTTGAGGGAACCGAACAACGGTGACCCGGGCTCGATGTTGCGCAGGTTCGCCTCCACCGCGCCGGCGGTGGCGACCCGGGTGGCCATCAGCTCCCACCGCTCGTTCTCGTGGCCGATGTCGGCCAGCGCGCCGGGGTGGTTGGCCGGCACCTCCATATAGCGGTGGAGCTCCTCCTGCCAGTTCCAGTCGTCGGCCGGGTTGCCCACCACCATGGCCCCGGCCACCAGGTCGAAGAGGGCGACGATGCGGCCGCCGAACCGGGGCGAGAGCACGGCGAAGAGCCGCTCGTTGGCCAGGAGCACCTCGACCTCGCCGTCGCCGTCGAGATCGACGCTCCACACACCCGGGCGGGGCACGAAGCGGGCCGCGGCCACGGTGTGCTGGCCGGAGCGGGAATGTGAAGCCGTGGCCCGGGCCCACGGGGCGGGCTGGTCGGGGCCGGCGCCCAACCCGTGCCAGGCGGTCTCGTAGGCGGCGGCCATCAGCTGCATCCAGGCCAGGTCCCACAGGCGGCGGGCCGGGTCGGGGTCGGAGCCAGGGCCGTGGCCGGAGCCGTTCGCCGAGCCGTTGGCCGACGGGCCCCGGGCCGGCGGCGGGGTGGCGAGCTCGGCCTGGAGGCGTTCCAGATGGGCCCGGTAGGGCGCATAGGGCGCCGACGTCCACCACCGCTGGTAGTCGTCGCCCGCGCCGCCGGCGGCGAGTTCGTAGAAGGTGCCCGGCTCCACGATCCGGGTGGCGGGCGCGGGGTTGGCGGCCAACCAGGGGCCGAGCAGCACGGTGTCGACCTTATCGGTGGTCGCCAGCCACCGCAGGAGCCCCTCGTAGGCGTCGACGTCGGCCCGGCGCCACGCCCCGCTGGTCCAGGGCCCCACGGCCGCCGACTTCTCCAGGTCGTCGGCGTAGACGGCCAGGGCTCCCTTGCCCTCGACCCGCACGGCGTCGAGGGTCTCGAACAGCAGCCGCCACGCGGTGGGGTCCTTGGGCGGGATGGCGTAGCGCAGGTCGCCGGAGATGGGCAGCGCCACCAGCCCGTCCGTCCCCGCGATCCGCCACGGCCGGAGATGGCGGCCGTCGCGCTCGGTGTCGGGAACCTCGTCCGGCCGGGCAGGGTGGCCGGGAGCCGGGCCGGAGGCCGACGCCGGCAGGGGGGACAGGCCCGGAGCCGTGTTGCGGTCGAAGGCGGCCCGCTCGGCGGCGGGGTAGGTCAGCCTGTCATCGAGCAACACATACCGGTATCCGCCGTTGGCCAGGTCGGATTGGCTCAGCAGCGGAGCCAGCGCATCGGTGTTCCACACCCGCTCGGGCACCCAGAAGCCGGACACCTCGCCCGCCGGCACCCCCAGGTGGCGCTGGAGCGTGTCCAGCTCCTCCACCACCTGACGGCGCCCGTGCTCGGCCCCGAAGAGGGTCATGACGGGCTGGGACCAGGCGCTGCCCAGCACCTCCACCAGTCCCTCGTCGCGCAGAGCCCGGACCCAGCCGAAGAACTCCGGGGCGTGCCAGGCGGCGGCCGACACCAGCGTTCCCGAGAGGTGCAGGTTGAGGGGCACGCGGTACCGGAGGTGCAGCGCCAGGACGGCGGCGAAGGACTCGAGGACCTCGGAGAGCCCCTCGTGGTTGTCATAGCCGTCGGTGATCAGGTGCTGATGCCCGTGCTGGACGAGTGCCAGCGCGGGGGCAGCCCCAGAGTTCCGTTGTCCCAGATGTTGCGTCACGTTGCGTGGTTCCTCACTGCGTCCGAGCAATGCGCCCGAGTGGGCGCGCCAGAAGTACCTCAACGCACAACGCTCAACCCAGCGAGGTACAACCGCCCGTTTGGAACCGGCTCAGGCGTACGGAACCAGTTTGATGCGGTTTGGCGCATTTGGTCAAGTCAGTCAGCAGTCACTTTCGCCACAGAAGACTTAAGTTGACCCACTGGTGACACCTTCGGCATACTCCTTGCGGATCGTACGCAGCGTGGTCGTGGCAGGCCGGGCCAAGACAGGAGCTTGCGATGGTCGGGATGCGAAGGGCGCGGCGGGCCCGGGTCGGGGTCGCCACCCTGGTCGGGGGGCTGGTCCTCCTCGGCATCCCCTCGGCGCCGGCCGCGGTCGAGGACTCCCCGGGCACCTTCTCCTACCTGCGCAGCTCGGACGGAGGCGAGACCTTCAGCCCCCTCCAGCTCCAGGACCGGGACACGACCGTGGGCGCCACCAGCGTGGTGGCGGAGGACGGGGTCGTCCACGGCGTCTACGACTCCGAGAACGAGGACGAAGGCCCCCGCCAGGTCCGCTACCGCCGCTCCACCGACGGAGGCCGGAGCTTCGCCGACTCCATGCGGCTCGACGTCATCGACGACCGCGGGTCGCCCTCCGACGGCGACTCGAGCGAGAGCGACCTCGGTGTCGAGGGCGACAACGTGTTCGTGACCTGGGAGGACGACAAGCTCCGGGAAGACGGGACCGTCGATCCCTGCTGCCACCCCGAGAATCCCGATGAGAACCCCGCCGGCGAGAACCGGGACGACATCTTCTGGTCGGCCAGCTCCGACGCCGGCCGGAGCTTCTCGGTGCCGGTCAACCTCAGCCGGTCGGATCCGGTGCACAACCGGGACCCCGACGTGGCCGTCGCCGGGCGGCGCCTGGCGCTCGTCTACGAGGGCGACGACGTGATCGGCCGCGCCGCCACCGACGAGGACGACGTCCTGTTGCGGGTCAGCACCGACGGCGGCGACAGCTGGGCCGACGAGCGCAACCTGACCTTCGACGCCGGCGGCGCCCAGGCCGAGCCCGCGGTCGACAGCACCGGTGACGCCATCCACGTCCTGTACCGGGACCGCCAGCAGGTGGCCGGGCCCACCGATCAGGAGACAGGGAACGGAACCGAAGGCGCCGAGCCCGACGCCGGGGACGCGGCGCCCCTGGAGGTCACCCACCTCGGCTACGTCCGCCTCGATGGCGACGGCCGGCATCCGACCCCTCCGGTCCTGCTCCCCGGCCCGCAGGCCGAGCATGCCGCCGTCCTGGTCCAGGACGACACGGTCCACGTGGTGGCCTGTGCCGTCCCTTCCAGCGACGACCCGCTGGAGAAGGCCGACCTGCTCTACTACCGCGGCACCGACAGCGGAGAGACGACAACCTTCCCCGCCCCCGTGACCCTGGCGTCCGCACTCGGGTGCAACAAGCCGGCCCTCGACGGGCTCAACGAGGCCATCCACCTCGTCGTCCGGTTCGAGGATGCCACCGGGGACCACGAGGTCTTCCACCTGCGCAGCGACGACGGCGGGAGGCAATTCCGGGACCCCCGGAACGTCTCGAACAGCCCCATGGCCTCCGAGGACCCGTCCGTGTCCATCGACCCGGAGAACGGCGACCTCCATGTGGCGTGGAACGACGAGACCATCTTCTTGTTCGGCATCCGGACCGGCCAGGTGCTCCCCGAGGAGGACGGTGTCCGGCGTGTCTTCTGGAACGAGGACGTGGTGCAGTACACGGGTCAGGCGTACCGCATGGTCATCGACGGCAGCGACATCGGCCTCCGCGACGTCATCATCGACGGCCTGGCCCGCCTCTCCCCCACCGAGTACGTCCTGTCCTTCGCCGACCCGGGCGAGGTACCGGGCGCCGGCTGGGTGGACGACTCCGACCTGGTCCTCTTCACCGCCGAGACGCTCGGACGGACGACCCGGGGCACGTTGAGTCGCTGGTTCGAAGGGGCGGACATCGGCCTCACCGAGGACGCGGAGGACATCGACGCCGTAGAGGTGGTCCAGAACCGGGACCCCGCCACCGACGAGGTGAGCAGCATCCACCTCTATCTCTCCACCACCGGCCGCTCGGAGACGGCGGCAGGGACGGCGGCCGGGGACGAGGACATCCTCGTCTGCCGGGGAGCGACCACCGGCGCCGACTCCTCCTGCACCACGACCGCGGTCGCCTTCACCGGCTCCGACGCCGGCCTGTCCGGAGGAGACGAGGGGATCGACGCCTTCTCCTTCGATGGCATCGGCCCCGGCCGCGACGACGAGCAGTTCGCCTCCTACTACTCCACTGCCGGGGACTTCGCCGTCTCCGGCGTGAACGGGGCCAGCTCCGACGCCATCGAGTGCGTCCACCCCGAGGCGGTGCCGGCCGCATCCGATCCGCTGTCCAGGTGCGGGCGGTCGGATGAGGCGCCGCTGGTGAAGGTGTTCGATGGCCGCTCCAACCTTCTGGTGGAGAACCTGAACGCCCTGGAGTTCCCCTACAAGGCCTGACCCGGGGTCGCCCATACCGGGTCGCCCAGACCACCGCGAACCAGGCTGAAGGGCCTGCAAACGACCAAATCGGTCATGCCGTATTTCCGGCCGAAGTGGCGCGTAATTGGACAAAAGGCATCAGCAGGAACGCGTCAATTGTCGCCGAATAACCAATCGTCATCGCAGGACCCTCTACGCGTCGTCTGCCCTGAACGCCCCCTGCGCCCCGGACGGGTGGGCTCTACCTCAGTGGTGCCGGACGGCGCTGAGCAACGAGTACGGAGGAACATGGGGATGGGTCTCTCTTTCCGGCGCAGGCACAAGCTTGTCGCCTCTCTACTGGTCCTGAGCGTGCCGGCGACCATGGGCTTGTCCGCCCTAGCCGCCACCGGGGCCGACATCGATCGGGCCGAATCGGCCAACTATCTGCGCAGCAACGACGGGGGCAGCGACTTCGACCCGCAGAGCCTCGACAACGTCGGCTCGGGCGTGGCCCAGGTCACCCAGGTCGAATCCGAAGATGGCACCGTTCACGCCCTCTTCAGCACCAACAACGACGACGACGATTTCGTCTTCCCGTTCGAGCTCTACCACCGCCGCAGCACCAACAGCGGCCGGGACTTCGACGCCGAGCAGCAGCTCGACGACGACGGGGGCGTCTCGAGCGAGCCGAGCCTGGCCACCACCGGGGACGACGTCCACGTTGCCTACGAGGAGAACCGCCTCGAGTTCGGGGTCGACGCCGACGGCAACAACGTCATCGACGAAGAGGACGAGTTCCCCGAGGAGGTCTATTACACCCGGAGCACCAACGAGGGTGCCGACTTCTCGCCCTCGATCAACCTGAGCGACACCGCCTTCGCCCAGGAGACGGACAACGACACCGCCGCCAGCGGCGACCGGGTGGTCGTCGTCTACGAGAGCAACGTGATCGACCCCGACGACTTCGACGTGCCTCCCGTCATCCCGGCGGAGCAGGAGACCACGGCCCGGGACATCGTCATCCGGGTGAGCAACGACCGGGGCGCCAACTTCGCCGCCCCCCTCAACCTCACCTTCGACGGCACCGACGACCTGGTTCCCCTGACCTCGGACGACCTCGACGACCAGGGCCAGGACCAGCCCAAGGTGGGCCTCTCCGGCGACGACGGCGACGACGTCGTGCTGGTGGTCTTCCGGGTGAGCGACGCCGACGGCGCGGTCAACCGCACCGGGTACGTCCGCTCCACCGATGGTGGCGCCAGCTTCGGCCCCATCGTGCTCCTGCCCAGCGACGCCGACGTGGCCACCCTGCCCGCCCTGCACATGGACGGCAACGAGGCCCACGTGATGGCCTGCGACGCCCTGAACCGGCTCCTGTACTGGAACTCCGACGACGCCGGGGCCAGCTTCGAGGGCCCTGAGGTCATCCACGCCGGCAGCGAGCCGTGCACCAAGCCCGCCATCGACGGCAACGGCGACGACCTCCACGTGGCCTTCCTGCAGGAGGTCGCCGGTGAGCCCGACGTCCTCTACATCCGCAGCACCGACGGTGGAGACGACTGGAGCAAGGCCCGCAACCTGACCGCCAACCACGGCCAGGGCGAGTTCCCCTCCGTCGCCGTCGACACCGAGGACGAGGACGAGGTCCACATCACCTGGCACGACGTCAGCGACCTGCTCATCAGCGTGAAGCACGGCGACACGCTGCCGCAGGCGGACGGCGACGGCCGCCACTTCTCCAACGAGGACGTGGTCCGCTACCACGGCTCCACCTACTCCAAGGTTCTCGACGGTTCCGACGTCGGTCTCCGCAACCTGCGGATCGACGCCATGGCCGTCATCGAGCCGGCCGAGGAAGGTCTGCCGGACCGGTACCTGCTGTCCTTCACCGAGAAGGGCCGGGTCCCCGGTATCAGCGGCAAGGTCGACGACTCCGACGTCGTCCTCTTCACCCCGACGTCGCTGGGCGAGGACACCGAGGGCACCTTCGAGCTCTTCTTCAACGGCAGCCGGATCGGCCTCTCCCGCTCGGGTGAGGACATCGACGCCATCGAGGTGGACGGCAGCGACCTGTACTTCTCGACCTACGGCGACTTCCACCTGACGCCGGCCCTCGCCGACCTGCGGGGCAAGAACGAGGACGTCTTCGTCTGCCGTGACGCCACGGTCACCTCCTGCGCCGAGGCCGAGGTCGTCTTCGACGGCTCCGCCCGGGAGCTGTCCGACAGCGACGAGAACGTCGACGCCTTCGCCTTCGGCCTCGACGGCAACGGCCCCGGCAGCCAGGCGTTCTTCTCCACCAACGAGGACTTCAAGACGGAAACGGCGAGAGGTGAGGACAACGACCTCTTCTCGTGCCTCTTCCCCGAGGAGGACCAGGACGACGACGACGTGCCCATCCCGGGGACGTTCGACGGGGACCTCGCCGACTGCGGCGGGGTGGCCTCCCCCTTCGCCCGGACCTTCATCGGTGACACCAACCGCATCGATGAGGACCTGATGAGCGTGGACGTCCAGTTCTGATCTGAGCGTCACGACGTAATTTCCGGAGGGGCAGGGGGAGGATCCTCTGCCCCTCCTTCGAATCTTTAAGAGGATCCATC
>JBOGFO010000386.1:0-4620 GCA_050743445.1 Acidimicrobiia bacterium | reverse complement strand
GGGACGTAGACCACGCGCCACCCCGCCATCCAGCAGCGCCAGCTGAGCTCGGCGTCCTCGTGGTACAGAAACAGCTCGTCTGTGAATCCCCCGAGGGCGGCGAAGGTCTCCGCCCGCAGGGCCATGGCCGCCCCGCTGGCGGCGGCGACATCCCGCCCGGTGCTGAACCGGGACGCCGGCTGGCCATAGCCGACCGCCCAGCCGAGACCGAGGAAGTGGATGGCCCCCCCGGCGGAGTTGATCAGCTCCGGCTCCCGCAGCAGACGGATCTGGGCCGTGGCGATCCCCACCGTGGGGTCCTCGAGGACCCCGGCCAGGCGCGCCAACGCGCCCGGCTCGACCAGAGCGTCAGGATTGACGAAGGCGACCACCTCGCCGGCGGCCGCGGTGACGCCCAGGTTGCAGCCCCCGCCGAAGCCGAGGTTGCCCGGGGCCTCCACACAGCGCAGACGGTTGTCGGGGGTGAGGGCGGCCACGGAGCCGTCGTGGACACCGTTGTCGACGACGACCACCTCGACTGCGGCACCTTCCGAAGCCAGCAACGCGGCCACGCAGTCCCCCAGAGAGGGTGCCTCGCCCCAGGCCACTACCACGGCGCTGATCATCCGGGCGCCTATCGTATGGATCGTGGCGTCGCTGCTGGTGATCGTCCCGGCCTACAACGAGGAAGCGTGCATCGGTGCGGTCGTCCACGACGCCCGCACGATCCTCCACGCCGATGTGGCCGTCATCGACGACGGCTCGACCGACGCCACCGGCCTCCGGGCGGCGGCCGCCGGCGCCCGGGTCGTGACGCTGCCGTTCAACCTCGGCGTGGGCGGCGCCATCCGCACCGGACTGCGCTACGCCGTCGACCGGGGCTACCAGCGCGTCGTCCAGCTCGACGGCGACGGCCAGCACGACGTCGCCGAGGCCAAGCGGCTGCTCGACGAGCTGGAGGGCGGTGGCGCCGACCTCGTGGTCGGAGCCCGCTTCGCCGCCGGCTACGACGTCAGCCGCACCCGCCGCCTGGCCATGCGCATCCTCTCCCGCATCGTGTCCCGGCGCCTCGGCACCAGCGTCAGTGACACCACCAGCGGGTTCCGGGCCATGGGCCCCCGCGCCATCGCCCTCTTCGCCCGGCGCTATCCGGTCGACTACCTGAGCGACACGGTGGAGGCCCTCCTGATCGCCGGCGACGCCGGCCTCGCCGTCCGGGAGGTCGACGTGCGGATGCGGCCCCGCCAGGGCGGCGTGCCGTCCGCCTCCCGGCCCCGCAGCGCCTATCACCTGGCCCGCCTCCTCATCGGCGTCCTGGTCCGGGCCACACGCGGCCGGGCCGCCCCCGAGGTCCCCACATGACCATGCCCAACCGGCTGGAGCTGACCGCCCTGACCGTGGCCGTCGGGTTCCTGGCCTTCATCCTCATGCTCGTCCGCCGCCGGCAGCTGCGGGAGAAGTACGCCGTCCTGTGGCTGGGCGTGGGGGTCTTCTCCATCCTCCTGACGCTGGCCCGCCCGCTCCTCGACCGGGTCTCCCTCGCCCTCGGCATCGCCTACGGCCCCTCGACGCTGTTCCTCTTCTCCACCGTCTTCCTCATGGCGGTGGCGGCCCACCTGTCCTGGGAGGTGTCCCGGCTGGAGGAGCGGACGCGGCGCCTGGCCGAGGAGATCGCCCTGCTGCGGGTCGAGGCCGTCGATCCGCCGCCGTCACCCGTGGCTGAGATCGACAGATAGGAGTGTCTACGAGCCGGCCCCGGACCACTGGTCCGACGAGTACCGAAGGAGGCGCTGATGCGCTGCACGACGTGCGACCAGGCAGAGCGGCTCCCGGTGCGACGGGCCAAGCTCGCCGAACGGGAAGGCCACGTGGCCGTCGTCCTCGACGTTCCGATGGAGGAGTGTCCGTCGTGCGGAACACGATGGCTCACGATGGAGGTGGCCACGCGGCTCGACGCCGCCCTCGACCGCCTCCTCGCCACCGGAGCTGAGACAGCAACAACACATTGGGACCAGGTGACGGGCACCGCCGCCTGAATCCCAGTGGTACGAGGCCGCCCCCTTGGGGGTGGCCTCGAGCGGGCCTCCTACCCCCCGGCCTCTCCTCCGACCCGGTGTCCCGCCGGGGCGCGGCCGGCGACGAGCAGCCAACGCAGACGCCACCATCCGGTGGCCGACACGGCGGCGAAGACGGCGCCGAGCACCCAGAACCACCGGGTGACGCCGGCGGCCGGGAGCCACACCCACCACACATCGAGCTGGTCGGGGGCGATGTACCAGAAATGGCGCTCGTTGGCGGTGGGGGGCAACGGCCGGATGGTGGCGTCGGAACCGTCGATCCGGTCGAACGCAGTCGAGAGGGTGTCGTCGAGGCGGGCCAGGTGGCCCACGATCGGAGACCAGCGTGGCACCCAGTGGGCGTGGTACTGGTAGCCGGCCTCGCCGCTGATCGTTCTGTCGTCCACCGTGGCGACGACATGGCCCAGGTAGGCGTTGAAGTAGAGCGCGGCGCCGGGCAGGCCGGCCACCACGAAGCCGGCTAGCCCGGCAGCGCCCACCGCCCGCCGCCACCGGACCCGGGTGAGGACCGGGCCGCACAGCGCCACCATCAGGGGCAGCGCGATCTGGAGGTAGCGCGGCCCCCAGGCGTGGTCGCCGTGCCAGAACTCGAACCGGGCGAAGAAGCTGAGGTTGGCCAGGCTGACGGCCAGGAGGAGCAGGACCTCGGGCGGGCGGCGGCGGACGGCCACGGGCAGAGCTGCCACGGCCACCAACACCACGGGGGCATAGAGGAAGATGCTCTTGCCCGGGCTGAGCAGCAGGCCGTGGAGGCCACTCCACAAGGGAAAATCGAGCGGGACCTGCTCGTAGCCAAGGTCGAGCACCGAGCCGTAACGCCACCAGTTGAAGACCCCCAGGAGCGCCAGCGTGGGCACCGCCCCGGCGCCGTAGCCGGCGACGGCGGCCACGCCCCGGCGCAGGCCGAAGCGACGGGCGCAGGCACCGAGGAGGTAGACGGCGATGAGCGGGGGGAACAGGCCCGCCGATGCCCGGGCGATCAGCGCCGCGCCGGCGGCCAGGCCAGACCACGCCGCCAGGGACACCCGGTTGTCCTCCGCCGCCTTGAAGGCGAGGAGGACGGCCCCGGCCACGGCCAGCGCGGCCAGCGGTTCGCTGAAGAACGTCTTGGCGTGCGACCAGGCCATGGTGCCCAGGGCGTAGACGAGAGCCAGGCCCACCCCCGCGCGGCGCGAGGACCCCAGGTGCACGGCCAGGAGGAACACGGCCACGGCCACGGCGGCGACGACCACCGAGTTGGTGAACAGGACGAAGAGCCGCAGCACCACTTCGCGCTGTTCCTCCCCTACCAGGCGCGAGGCGGCGGAGCCGGCGGCATAGAAGGGCAGGCCCGCAATCGACTGCCCCATCCCGCTCACGCCTGTCACCCGTCCATCGCGACCCTGGCGTGCCGGCGTGACGTGGTCGTTGCCGGCGTCGACCTCGATCCAGTGGCGCCCGTTGGCCAGGGCCCGCGTCTGTTGGAGCATGCCCTCCTCGTCGACCGAGTAGGAATGCCCGCCGGTCGACAGGGCGAAGACCCCGGCGAGGGCGAGGAACAGCCAGGCCGCCGTCCGCCAGGTGGAGGGACCGGCCGGGGCGGTGTCAGTCCCCGGCCGCTCGGCCACTACCGGCCCGCCCGGGACACGTCGAAGACGGCAACGCCCCGGCCCGTGCCCAGGAGCCGGACGCCGGGCCAGCGGGCCAGGCGGTCCTCGACCCCGGCCCATCGGGTGCCGGCCACCAGGGTCGTCTGGACGACGACCGTGCGCACGTCGCGGTCCCGCAGGGCGGCGAAGGCACCGGGGCTGGGAATGTCGGCCACGGCGGCGGCCACGGTGAAGGCGTCGGGAGGGTGGTATGCGCCCCAGCCGTTGGTGAGGGGGCGGAAGTGTGCGGTCGAGAGGTACAGGTGCTGCGTCTCCCGCCACAGGCTGGGAGTGATGAAGGTCCCCTGGTCGTCCCATTCCAAGGTGGGGAGGCCGAGCACGGCCCCCGGACGGCCAGCGATCGCTTCATGGGCCGCGGTCCGGGGCGGCGCTTCCACCACCCGGGTGTGGACGGGCATGCTCTCCAGGGCCAGGAACACGAGGGAAGCGGCCACCGCCACGCGCCGGGTGGTGGGGCGCAGCCGCGCCAGCCCCACGCCGGCGAGGACGGCCATGGCCAGGAGCGCGAGCGCTCCCATCCGCGCCGGCGCCCGCATGAGCCCCCCGGGAACGACGTTGTCGAGCACGGCGAACGGCATGCGGAGCCCGTCGGGGCGAGCCCCGTAGCGGGGCCCGAAACTCAACACCACCGCCACGATGGCCATGGCGCTGAACAGCCACGCCACGCCGAGGGTGGTCCGCGGCCGGCCCGGTGGGCGGCGGAGGGCCGCTCCCACCGCCCCGACCCCCGTGGCGGCGCAGGCGCCGAGAAGGAAGAACCCGGGGAAGAGCTCTTTCTCGCCGGGTGCCGTCCGGGGTCGGAACCGCTCGGACAGCTCCCGGTAGGCCGCCCTCGCCGCCGGCCCGCCGCCCGGTGGTGAGAGGTAGGACCCGGCGGTGGCGGACAGTTCCACCACCTCGATGGGGGCGTGGCC
>JBOGFO010000385.1:0-4210 GCA_050743445.1 Acidimicrobiia bacterium | reverse complement strand
GCGATGAGCCGCCAGGCGAAGAGCCAGAGGCATCGTCAAGCTAGCGTCCCCCTCCGGCGCCCGTCCCGCCCGGCGGACACCGGCCCGGGCGCCCGGAGAGGCGGTTGATCATGGCCAGCTACGTGATCCTCATCAACTGGACGGCCCAGGGCGTCGCCGACGCCAAGGGGAGCCTCGACCGGGCGGGGAAGGCGGCATCCGTACTGCGCAAGCTGGGCGGGAAGATGAAGACAACCTTGTGGACCATCGGCCCCTACGACGCCGTCAGCATTGTCGAGGCGCCCGACGACGAGACCGTCACCGCCTTCTGCCTGGCCGTGGGCGCCGAGGGCAACATCCGTACGACAACCCTGCGGGCCTTCGACAAGACCGAGATGGCGGGGATCTTCTCCAAGATCTGATGCCAGGAACTGGATGACGGCGGGCCACGTCCAAGGGGACAACCGACCAGGAGATTCCCGTGGTGGCCCGTGTCGTTTCCTTCCTCCGCACCAGTCCGGCGCACGCCGCTGCCGTGGGCCTGGTCCTGCTGCTGGTCCTCGGGGCGGTGGTGGCCGCCTTCTCCGGCGGCGACGTCGAAACCGTCAAGTCCCTCGCCTCCGACGAGGAGGCCGGCGCCCCGGCGTCCCCGTCGCGCGACGCGGCTCAGGGCGCGGTGACGGCGAGCCCGGTCGCCCTCGGCGGCGCTCCCGTCCCCGAGGCGGTGGCTTCGGGCACGTCCCGCGTCATCAGGACCGCGGTCCTCTCGGTGGGCGTGGACAAGGACGGCGTGGGCGAGGCCTACCAGGCGGCCCAGGACGCGGCGGCCCGGGCCGGCGGCTGGGTCCAGTCATCCGAGCGGGTCACCGACCAGGCGTCCCTCGTCCTCAAGATCCCGTCCGATCGCTTCGACGCCGCCCTCGAATCCCTGGGGGAGCTGGGCGAGGTGCGGTCCGACTCCGTGGCCGGCGAGGACGTCAGCGCCGAATACGTCGATGCCGAGCAGGCTGCGGGGATAGTGCCCGATGCCGGGGAACCAGCGGAACCGGTCGTCGCCGAAGGGGCGGAACAGCCAGGGGTTGGTGAGGAGGATGAGCCCGCCCAGGGCGGTGACGACCATGGCCCAGGCCCGGTGCCGGGGCCACCGCAGCAGGCTCCCGTCGCCGTAGAAGTGGCCCAGCTGGTGGGGGAGGAGCAGCACGAAGACCACGTTGAAGTAACGGGACCCGGCCTGACCGCCGATGAACCCGACCAGGTCGCAGACCACCGCCCCGGCGCCCATCACCGCGATGACCCAGCCGCCACGCCGGTGGAGCCGGACGGTGCTCGGGCTGAGGGAGACGACCAGCAGGTACACGCCGAGGAACCACAACGGCCCGAAGGGAATGGTCTGGCCCGGCGGGCGGACTCCCCGGAGCAGGACGAGATCCCCGATGCGCGGCCCCCTGGGCGCACCCGTGCCGGTCAGGTGGAGCGCGACCTGGACGACGGCCCAGATGCCGAGGTGCACGAGGGAGGGCACGAGCAGGCGGCGGAGCCGGCTGCGGATGAACGCCCCGGTCGAGAGCCCCTGGGGCGGGACGACTCGTAGGCCACCAGGTTCGAGTAGCCACCGACGAAGAAGAAGACGGGCATCACCTGGAACAGCCAGGTGGCGAGCCACAGGCCGGTCCCCAGGCCCAGCGCGCTGGTGGAGCGGATGACCCCGCCGTCCCAGGCGATGATGGAGATGGTCCAGTGCCCGACGACGACGACCACGATGCTCGCCGCCCGCAGGAAGTCGACGTAGCGGTCGCGCGACGCCGGCGTGGCCGCCACCATCTGGTCGAGGCGGGAGCGGGATTTCGTGGTGGCGGGCGGCACGGCCGGCGGCGTCCGGTCAGGCCGGGCCCAGGAGCGTGGGCAGCGCCCGGGCGAAGTCGCTGCGCTTGAGCACCTGGTCGGCGCCCGCGTCCCGGGCCGCCTGGAGAACGTCGACGGCCACGTGCTCGCCGTAGGCCACCACCGTCACCCCGGCCTCCCGGGCCGCGGTCACGGCCTCCAGGGCGCCGCCGCCGGCCACCATCAGGTCGATGATGACCAGGTCGGTTCCGGGGAGGGCGCCGGCGACGTCCGCCGCCCGGCGGACCAGCCGGCAGTCGTGGCCCAGCCCGGTCGCGGTGTCGCGCAGCCGCGTGCCGAACATGAGCTCATGGATGCAGCCAAGGACCTGCACACCCACAAGGTACCGTCGTAGGACATGCACCCGATCGAGCGACTGCGATGGGTGGCCCGGACTCCCGAGGCCGACGTCGGCCTGGCCGCCATGGAGTCGGCCGAGGCCCTCGCCGGCTTCGCCCACGACCCGCCCGGTCTGGTCATCGCCTGCCGTCGCCTCATCGAGCGCCGGCCGTCGGCCGGACCGCTGTGGTGGTTGGCGTCCCGGGTCCTGTGCGCCCTCGACCCCGTGGCCGAGGCCTACGCGGCGCTGGCCGAGCTGGAGAGCGACCCGACGGGGACGCTCCTCTCGCTGGAGCTTCCCGGCGGCACCATCGCCGTGGTGGGCTGGCCGGAGATCGCCGGCCGGGCCCTGGCGTCGGCCGAGCGGGTGGCGGTGGTGGAGTCGGGACGGGTCGGGAGCCGCCTGGTCCACCGGCTCGAGGATGCGGGTGTCGACGCCCGCATCCGGGGCCCGGAGGCCGCCGCCCGGCGGGCCGCCCTGGTCCTCCTCGAGGCCCACGCCGCCGGGCCGTCCGGTTTCGTGGCCACCGCCGGATCGGCCGCCCTGGCCCGGGCCGCCCGGGAGGCCTCGGCCCCGGTATGGCTGGTGGTCGGGGTCGGCCGGCGCCTGCCCGGCGCCCTCTACGACGCCCTCACCACCCACCTCCATCTCGACCCGGGCCAGCCCGACGTCCTCGCCTACGACACCGTCGACGAGGTGGCCGGCCCCGAAGGCCGGACCGACCGGGTGCTGGCCACGGCCGGGCGGGCCGGCTGCCCGGTGGCCTCCGAGCTGCTCCACCTTCCCCGCTAGATCGGCGCTCCACCTTCCCCGCTAGATCGGCTCTGGCGGTGGGCCACTAGCATCACGGCGGTGCCCGAGCCTCCCGCTGCCGACGGCGCCCAGCCTGATCCCTCGGGGACTGCCCCGGCCCCGGGTCCGGCGCCCCCCGCCACGAGAGTGGTCCTCGTCCGCCATGCCGTGACCGCCGAGACCGGCCCGATCCTCTCCGGGCGCCGGCCCGGGATCGACCTCTCCGAGACGGGACGGGGCCAGGCCGACGGCGCCGCCCGGCGCCTGGCCGGGCTGCCGGTGAGCGCGGTGTACAGCAGCCCGCTCGAACGCTGCCGCCAGACGGCTGACGCCGTCGCCTCCCACCACGACCTGAAGGCCATGGAGATGGCGGGCCTGGCCGAGGCCGACTACGGCGACTGGACCGGCCAGAAGATCGACGACCTGCGCAGCAGCGACCTGTGGAAGCTGGTCCAGACGACGCCCTCGGCGGTGCGCTTCCCCCGGGGCGAATCGGTGCGGGAGATGCAGGCCCGGATCATCACCGCCCTGGAGGAGATCGTCGCCGCCCATCCGGGCGAGCTGGTCGTCGCCGTCTCCCACGCCGATCCCATCAAGGCGGCCGTGGCCCACTTCACCGGCGTCCACCTCGACCTGTTCCAGCGCCTGTTCGTGGCCCCGGCCAGCTGCACCGTGCTGCGCTTCGGGCCCACCGGCGCCGCCCTGGTCAAGCTGAACGACACCGGCACCATGGCCGACCTCGTGGAAGAGAAGCGTGAGCAGGCGGGGGCGACGACGGATGCCTGAGATCACGTTCGATCCCGTCGACTCCATCGCCGCCGGCGCAGTGGGCGAGCCCGGTCACCGCACCTTCTTCATCCAGGCCCAGCGGGGCGGCCAGATCCTCTCCGTGCTGGTGGAGAAGGAGCAGGTGGCGGTGCTGGCCGAGCGGATGGAACACCTCCTCGCCCAGGTGGCGGAGCAGTTCCCCGAGGAGGGCCCGCCCCCGGACGAGGGCACCGGCCTCCTGGAGGGCGACCCGGTCCCGCTCTTCCGGGCGGTGGCCATCGGGATCGGCTTCGACCCGGGCCGGCGCATGGTCGTGCTCGAGCTCCACGAACGCCCGGTGGAAGACGACAACGAGGCCGAAGACGACGACGAGGAGCTCGGCGCCAGCCCGCCGGAACCGCCCACCGGAGCCACCCTCGACGACGACGTGTACCTGGCCCGCCTCTACAT
>JBOGFO010000384.1:0-3213 GCA_050743445.1 Acidimicrobiia bacterium | reverse complement strand
GCCGACGCCCGCACCGAGGCCCTGGCCACGCGGCCCCGCGACTTCGCCACCTGGGCCGGCCGGTGGCAGGCGGCGCTGGCCGACCTCGACCACCTCGTCACCCTGGTGGCCGAGGGCCGGCCGGAGGAGGCCCGGCGCCGGGTGCTCCTCTCCCTGGCCGGCTGAGGCTGTCTCCTTGGCCGGCTGAGCTCCTTGGCCGGCTGAGGCTCCGATCGTTCAGGCCGCCGACTTGAAGGCCGCCACCACCTCACCCCAGCGCTCCGGGTCGGTGCGGTAGGGGGCGTAGAAGGACACGCGGTCGACGAGGTCGCCGACCCGGGCGCTCACGAGCCCGGGCAGCTCCCCGGGCTTGCCGGTCACGGCGAAGGCACCGAGCACGTCGTCGGTGATGAGCCGGCCCATTTCCTCCCACTCACCCCGCTTGGACAGGGTGTTGAGCGCGTCCTGGAGGTCCCCCCACCCGTGCATCTCGAGGACGGCGCGGTAGGCGGGAGTGGAGCCGTAGAAGGCGATCTGCTTGCGCACGGCGGCATCGGCCTCGGTCATCTCGGCGTCGCTGTCGCCGGTGATCATGAACATCGGGAAGGACAGCTCGAGGGCGGCCCGGGTCCGGCCGGAGCGGGCCAGGCCCCGTTCCAGGGCGGGCAGCGTCGCCTCGCGCATGTACTGCTCGGTGGTGAAGCCGTGGACGAACATCCCGTCGGCCACCTCGCCGGCGACCTCGGTCATCTTCTCCCCCACGGCGGCGAGGAACACCCGGGGCGGCCCGTAGCCCGTGGGCCCGGGGCTGAAGAAGGGAGTCATCAGGGTGTGGCGGTAGAACTCGCCCTCGAACCGCAGCGGCGTCCCCTCCTCCCAGCAGGCCCACACGGCCCGCATGGCGAGGATGAACTCCCGCATCCGGGCCGCCGGGTGCGTGAAGGGCATCGAGAAGCGCTTCTCGATGTGAGCCTTGATCTGCGACCCGAGCCCGAGGACGAACCGCCCCTGGGAGAAGGCCTGCAGATCGTGGCCGACGTGGGCCAGGTCCATCGGGCTGCGGGCGAAGGCGACGGCGATGCCCGTGGCCAGGTCCATGCGCTCGGTGTGCTCGGCGGCGAGCGTCAGCGGGAAGAACGGGTTGTGCTGGGTCTCGGCCGTGATGAGCCCGTCGTAACCCAGTGCCTCCATGGCCCGGGCCCGCTCCCCCATCGACCCGAGATCGGCCGTCATCAGGATCCCGTCCACCTTCATGGCCACTCCTCGACACCCCTTCTGACACGTAGGGCGGTCACCTTAACTGTCACTCCCCGGATGTACCCTCCGGGGAGATGAGCCTGCCGCTTCCCACCACCCTGTCTCCGAGCAAGATCTCGGCCTTCCGCTCGTGCCCGCTGGCCTTCCGGTTCTCCGTCATCGACCGCCTGCCGGAACCGCCGTCGCCGTGGGCGTCGAAGGGCACGCTCGTCCACCGCGCCCTCGAGCTGCTGATGGCCCGTCCCCCGGCCCGGCGCACGCTGGACGCCGCCCTGGCGGATCTGGACCGGGCCGCGGTGGAACTGGCCGAGCACCCCGAGTTCGCCGGGCTGGGCCTGTCGGCCGCAGAGGCCGAGACGTTCCAGGCCGAGGCGGCCGAGCTGGTGCGGCGCTACTTCCTCCTCGAGGACCCGGCCACCGTGAAGCCCATCGGCCTGGAGCTGCGCATCGCCGTGCAGCTCGAGGGCCTGACCCTGCGGGGCATCATCGACCGGCTCGAGCTCGACGCCGACGGCGAGCTGGTGGTCACCGACTACAAGACCGGCTCCGCTCCCCGGGTGGGCTTCGAACAGGACCGGATGGGGGGCGTGCACTTCTATTCGCTGCTGTGCGAACGGCTGCTCGGCCGGCGCCCGGCCCGGATCCAGCTGATGTACCTCTCCACCCCCGAGGTCATCTCGATGGTGCCGAGCGAGCAGTCGGTGACGGCCGTCGAGCGCCGGGCGGTGGCCCTGTGGGCGGCGGTCGAACGGGCCTGCGAACGCGACGACTTCCGGCCCCGGCGGGGGAAGCTGTGCGACTGGTGCGCCTTCCAGACCTACTGCCCGGCCTTTGGCGGCGACCCGGCGCAGGCCGTCGAGCTGCTGACCACGGCCAAGGCGTCGCGCGAACCGGTGGCGGTGGGCTGAGCCTGCTCGGCGGCGAAACCACCCGGGACACCGTGCGGGCCTTCGACCGGGTGGTGGACGCCTGGGTGGAGCAGCACCGTCGCCCCGCCCTGGACCGGTTCTTCTACCTACTGTCGAGCGCCGCCGACCACAGCCTGCTCTGGGCGGCCATCGGTGCCCTCCGCCAAGCCGCCGGGCGGGGCCGGCCTGGATCCGCCGCGCGGCTCACAGTCATCCTCGTCGTGGAGTCCGCCCTCACCAACGGCCTCTTCAAGGCCCTCTTCCGCCGCGTCCGGCCCGTGTCCGGTGAGCCACCGTCGGAACCACTCCCCTATGGCCTGCGCCGTCCCATCACCAGCGCCTTCCCCTCTGGCCACGCCACGTCGGCGTTCACCGCCGCCGCCTTCCTGGCCAAGGGCGATCGGCTCGGTCCCGCCTACCACGCCCTCGCCGTCGCCGTGGCCGCCAGCCGGGTCTATGTCCGGCTCCACCATGTGTCCGACGTCGTGGGCGGCGCAGCCCTCGGCATCGTCTTCGGCCGGGTGGCCCGCCGCCTGGCGCCTTAGGCCCATGGGGAATTCCCGCTCGCCTGGGTAGGTTGTTCCCACCGAACACCCGCCCACCGGATGAGGAGGCGCTCCGTGACCCGTCGCTTCGGCCTGACCTGGGACTACCTCTGCCCCTTCGCCCGCAACGCCCACGAGGCGTTGGTGGCGGGGCTGCGGGACGGGCGGGATTGGCACGTGCGCTTCTGGGCGTTCTCGCTCGACCAGGCCCACCTCGAGGAGGGCGAGACCCCGGTGTGGGATCGCCCGGTCGAGGAAGCCGGCCGCGGGGTGCAGGCGCTCCTGTGGGGCATCGCGGTGCGGGACGTCTTCTGCGAGCAGTTCCTCGACTTCCACACCGCCCTCTACCGGGCCCGCTTCGACGAGAGCAAGCCCATCAACGAGGAGGCCACCATGCGCGAGGTGGCCACCCAGGTGGGACTCGACGCCGACGCCGTGGCCGCCGAGGTCGCCTCGGGGCGCCCGGCCAAGGTCCTCTCCGAAGAGCACACCATGGCCGTCGACGGCTTCGCCGTCTTCGGGGT
>JBOGFO010000383.1:0-2260 GCA_050743445.1 Acidimicrobiia bacterium | reverse complement strand
GCCCGGGACGGCGGCCACATGGTCGTGGCCGTGGGCACCACCGCCACCCGGGCCCTGGAGACAAGCGCCGCCCCGGACGACACCGTCCACCCGGGCGAGGGCTGGACCGAGCTGGTGATCACCCCGGAGCGGGGCGGGCGGGCCGTCGACGGGCTCATCACCGGCTGGCACGAGCCGGAGGCGTCCCACCTCGACCTCATCGAGGCCGTCGCCGGACGGGCCGCCCTGGAACGGGCCTACACCCGGGCCGGTGCCCTCGGCTACCACGGTCACGAGTTCGGCGACTTCCACCTCATCGTTCCCTGACGGCCGCCGGCCGCGGCCGGGGCGCGGATTGGGAAGGGCCACTGCTCCGCTACCCTCGGCCGCGCCGGGGAAACGACCAGCTGGAGGATCGACGGATGAAGGGAATCGCCCGCTTGCTGCTCCTGGCCGGAGCCGCCGGCGTGATCGGGACCGCGTTCCTCCCCTGGGTGACGGTCGAGGGGGCACCCATCGACCTCGACATCCTGAAGGTGGGCATCACCGGCGTCGGCCAGACCGTCTCGGGCACCGACACCGCCGCCTGGCCGGCGGTGGTCGCCGTGGGCGGGGTGGTCGCCGTCCTCGCCCTGCTCAACATGGCCCGCAAGCTCCTGCTCCTGCTGGGCCTCGTCGTCACCGTGGCCGGCGCCGGGCTCCTCTACTACGTGCTGAACGTGGTCGACATCGAGGCCAAGGGCAACATCATCAAGGAGACCCTGGCCGGGGCGCTCGTCTCGAGCACGGCCGAGGCCGGGCCCTTCCTCCTGCTGGCCAGCGGGCTCGTCATCCTCGTGGGCGCCGCCCTGAACCGCTGACGGAGATCACCCCGTCAGCGGGTCCAGGTCCGGGCGCCCAGCTGGAGCTGCAGCGGAGACTCAGTCCGCCAGGTGGAACGTGAAGTGGAGGGCGTGGCCGCCGCCGTGGCCGCCCCCGTCAGACGGGGGGTGGTCGGCGGGAGCCATCCCGAAGGCCCGCATCGGGGCCGACCCGTCGTCGCCCCCGCCCTCGGGAGCCTCGGGCGCGTCGGCCTCGGGCTCCTCGGCCGGCTCCTCGGTCTTGGCATGGGAGATCTCGAGCTCGCCCGAGGCGCCGACGAAGCGTCCCGACCCACCGGTGATGGGCAGCATCACCGGGTGGCTGTCACCGTCGGCCGAGGCCGCCGAGTGGGAGGGGATGTGGATGATCCCCTGGGTGCTGATCTGGCCGTCGTCCACCATGATGTTGCCGGTGCAGAGGATGCCCTCGCCCGGATTGGCGGTCACGCAGATGGCCACGCCGTGGCCCACCGCCGCCGCCTCGCCATGGTCCTGGGTCGAATACTCCGGGGCCTCGGCGTCCCCGTCGTGCGCGTGCTCGAAGAGATCGAAGTTCACGACGAGCTGCTTGCCCCCCGACCCCAGGTCCGTCTTCTCGTAGCTCGTGGCCTTGGCCACGTAGTGCAGGTCCTCCCCGCCTTCATGGGCAGAGGCCACCGTGGTGAGTGCGACGCCGCCCAGCAGAGCAGCGGAAAGGACTGCAATCAGAACCCGACGCATGCTTACCCCCCCTAGAAAAGTGCTGGCATCCCAGCGCTCTCTACCCCCGGGAGCCGGTCGGAAAAACGATCCGGGAGCCCCCGTTTGGCCCAGGTGAGCCGCGCCAGGGCAACGTAGCAGTCGATGGGAGTGCCACACCTCCGGGAGCTGTGCCGCCGGCCGGTCATGGTGGCGCCGATGGCCGGCGGGCCGACGACGCCCGAGCTGGTGGTGGCGGCCGCCGAGGCGGGCGGGCTCGGCTTCCTGGCCGCCGGCTACAAGAGCGCCGAGGCCATGGCGGCCGAGATCACGGCAGTGCGGGCCGCCGGGTCCGATGCCTTTGGAGTCAACGTGTTCGTCCCCCAGCCGGCGGCCGAACCGGCGGTGGTCGCCGCCTACCTGGAGACGCTCGAACCCGAAGCCGCCGCCCTCGGGGTGGCCCTGGGTGAGGCCCGCTGGGACGACGACGCCTGGACAGCCAAGATCGACGTGCTCCTCGCCGACCCGCCGCCGCTGGTCAGCTTCACCTTCGGCTGCCCGCCGCCCGACGTCCTGGGCGACTTCCGCCGGGCCGGCGCCCTGACCGCGGTCACCGTGACCACGCCCGGCGAGGCCGCCGAAGCGGCCGCCGCCGGCGCCGGCTGCCTGTGCGTGCAGGGAACGGAGGCCGGCGCCCACCGGGGCAGCTTCACCAACGACGACCGGCCCGGCCAGGACTGGAC
>JBOGFO010000382.1:0-15234 GCA_050743445.1 Acidimicrobiia bacterium | reverse complement strand
GTGGAATCGCGGCGGTGGGTTCCGCCCCGCGCCACCCGTACCGCCGCCCTCCACGTGGTGATCTCCACGCTCGTGCTGGCCGGCATGGCCGCCATGGTCTGGCGCCGGTTCCAGTACCGGGCCGTGCCGTTGCCGGTCACCGTCCGCACCACCTCCGGCGCGCCCCGCCGGGGCCCTCCCCGCTCACTCGCCTAGTCCTGCGAGCCGCGCCTGCCCTGCGGAGGGCAGGTCGAGTTGGAGGTCCCCATGTCGCATGCGTCGCTCTGGCGCGTCGTGGCCGTCGTCGTGGTCCTGGCCGCGTCGCTCGGCCTCGTCTTCACCCGCTCCGTCCGCCTCGGGCTCGATCTCGAGGGCGGCACCCAGATCGTCCTCGAAGCCCAGGCCGAAACGGTCGACGCCGACACCGTGGTCCGTACCGTCGAGGTGCTGCGGCGTCGCGTCGACGTCCTGGGGGTCGCCGAACCGAGCCTGCAGCGGTCCGGCGACCGCCGGATCATCGTGGAGCTCCCCGGCCTGGCCGACCCCGAGGAGGCGCTCGAGGTCATCGGCCGGACGGCCCAGCTGACCTTCCACCCGGTGCGCGGCCTCGCCCCGGAGAGCACGGCGCCGGCCCCCCCGGCGCCGGCTCCCACGGCGCCGGCCGCCACCGCCCCGGTGGAAGGGGAGCAGGTGCTTCCCGACGAGGACGGGGTTCTGTTGCGGCTCGGACCGGCCGAGGTCGAGGGCGGCGACGTCGGGAGCGCCCGGACCCGGTTCGCGTCCGGGGTGGGCTGGGAGGTCGAGGTCGACTTCCGGGGCCAGGGCGCGGCCGGCTGGACCGGGCTCACCGGCGCGGCCGCGTGCGCCCCGCCCGGCGATCCCATGCGCCGGGTCGCCATCGTGCTCGACGGAGAGGTGATCTCGAGCCCCCAGGTCTCACCAGGAATCGCCTGCGGGCAGGGCATCCCCGGCGGCGAGACCGTCATCACCGGCAACTTCGACGAGGACGGCGCCCGCGACCTGGCCCTGCTCATCCGGGCCGGTGCCCTGCCGGTCCCGGTGGAGGTGGTGGAGCAGCGCACCATCGGACCGACCCTGGGAGAGGCCGCCATCCGGGCCAGCGTGCAGGCGGCGGTGATCGGGGCCGCCCTCACCGTGCTGTACATGATCGCCTACTACAAGCTGCTCGGAGGGCTGGCCGCCCTCGGCCTCGTCGCCTACGGCCTCGTGGCCTTCGCCGTCCTCCTGGCCCTGCGGGCGACGCTCACCCTTCCCGGTATCGCCGGGTTCGTGCTCGCGGTCGGGATGGCGGTCGACGCCAACGTGCTGGTCTTCGAGCGGACCAAGGAGGAGCACGCCGCCGGCCGGAGTCCGCGGGTGGCGGCGCGGGAGGGCTTCCGCCGGGCGTGGACCGCCATCGCCGATTCCAACGTGACCACGCTCCTGGCCGCCGCCCTCCTGTTCTTCTACGCCTCGGGTGGTGTCCGGGGGTTCGGCGTCACGGTCATCGTCGGCGTCCTCGTCTCCATGTTCAGCGCCCTGGTGGTCACCCGGACGCTTCTCGAACTCGCGCTGCGGTCCCGCCGGGTCCACACGCGGCCCCGGCTTCTCGGGCTCACCACCGGTGGGCGGCTGAGGTCGTGGCTGGAGACGAGGGCCCCCGACCTGGTGGCCCGGCGCCGCCGGTGGTTCGCCCTCTCGGCCGCCGCCGTCGCCGTCTCCGTCGCCGGTTTGGTGACCCAGGGCCTGACCTACGGTCTCGAGTTCTCCGGGGGGCGGCTCATCGAGTACTCCACCTCCCGCCCGGTGGACGTCGAGGCGGTCCGCTCCGAGCTGGCCGCCGCTGGACTGCCCCGCGCTGCCATCTCTGGATCCGGTGTCTCCGGGTCGGGCGCGTCCGGTTCCAGGGGCGGGGTCAGCATCCGGGCCGCGGCGCTCACCGAAGACGACGAGGCCTCATTGCGCCAGGCGGTGGAGCGGGTCGCCGGGCCCGCGGAGGTGGTGCGGGACGAGTTCGTCGGGCCCACCATCGGCGGCGAGCTGCGGCGCCGGGCGCTCATGGCTCTCGGGCTCGCTCTCGCCGCGCAGCTCGCCTATCTCGCCGTCCGGTTCCGGTGGACCTACGGAGCGGCGGCCGTGGTGGCCATGGCCCACGACGTCATCATCCTGCTCGGCGTGTTCGCCTGGCTGGGCAAGCCGTTCGACGGCGTGTTCCTGGCCGCGCTCCTCACCGTCGTCGGCTATTCGGTGAACGACTCCGTCGTCGTCTTCGACCGCATCCGGGAGCAGCGCCGGCTGCGGGTCCGGGAGCCGCTGGCCGTGGTGGCCAACGACGCCTGTCTCCAGACCGTCCCCCGCACCGTCAACACCGGCCTCGGGGCCATGTTCATCCTCGTCGCCCTGTGGTTCCTGGGCGGTGACACCCTCACCGACTTCGCCCTCGCCCTCCTGATCGGGATCGTGGCCGGGACGTACTCCTCGGTGTTCACCGCCGCCCCCCTGGCCGTGGTCCTCGAGGGCGCCGGTTCCCGGGGGCCGTCCGCTCCACCGCCGGCCGCCGGTGCCCCGCGCCGGGAAAGGAGAACGACCGTCCGATGAACGAGCCGTCCTTCGAGCGCAGCCTGCGCCTCAACCCGGAGGTCACCGAACAGAGCCTCCCGGGCATCGGCCACCGCTACGACGTGGCTGGTGAGAGCGGCGAGCAGGTCACCGTTGTCATCCACCACTCCGGCCGACGCGACATATACCTCCGTCCCCGGGGGGCGGACGAGCCCGAGGCCACGGCGACGCTGAGCGACCGCCAGGCCCGGACCCTCGGCGCCATCCTCAGCGGCGCCTACTTCACCCCGGCCGTCATCGAGGAGATCGAGGCCGTCATCGGCGGCCTGCTCATCGACTGGGTCACGCTGACCGCGGATTCCCCCGGCGTGGGCCGGTCCATCGCCCATCTCGAGATCCGGCAGCGGACCAGCATGACGGTGGCCGCCATCCTGCGGGACGGCGAGCCCCTGGTGGCGCCCGGTCCGACCGAGGAGCTCCGGGCGGGCGACCGGCTGGTGGTCATCGGCCGGCGGGAGGACCTGGCCGGGTTCCTCCGTCACGTGGTGGGCTGAGCATGGCGGCTCCGCTGGTCGCCCTCGGAGGGTCCTTCCTGGCGGCCGGCCTCCTGGCCCGCGTCGGTCGCCGGGTCGGGCTGCCCACCATCCCCCTGTTCATGGCCGCCGGCATCCTCTTCGGCCCCCACACCCCGGGCCTGGCGCTGGTCGAGGACCCGGGCGAGCTCGAGCTCCTGGCCGCCATCGGCCTCGTGCTCCTGCTCTTCCACCTCGGTCTCGAGTTCTCGCTCGGGGACCTGGTGGCCGGCGGCCGGCGGCTCCTGGGGGCCGGGTGCCTGTACCTGGCCCTCAACATCGGTGGCGGCCTGGCCTTCGGGACTGCCCTCGGCTGGGGTGGGGCGGAAGCTCTGGTCCTGGCCGGCGCCATCGGGATCTCGTCGTCGGCCATCGTCACCAAGCTCCTGGTCGAGCTGCGCCGTCTCGCCAACCCGGAGACCCGGCTGATCCTCGGCATCATCGTGGTGGAGGACGTGTTCCTCGCCCTCTACCTCGCCGTCCTCCAGCCCGTCCTCGGCGGCAGCGAAGGGCTGGCCGGCGCCCTGTCGAGCTTCGCGGTCGCCTTCGGCTTCCTGCTCGCCCTCACCGCCGCCGCCCGCTTCGGAGCCCGCTGGGTGGGCCGCCTGCTGGGCACCGACGACGCCGAACTGCTCACCGTGTGCTTCCTCGGCCTGGCCCTGCTGGTGGCCGGAGCGGCCGAGGAGGTCGGCGTCTCCGATGCCATCGGCGCCTTCATGGTCGGCCTCATCGTGGCGGAGACGGTGGTCGCCCCCAGGGTCGAACGGCTCGTGCTCCCGTTGCGGGACGCCTTCGCCGCCATCTTCTTCTTCGCCTTCGGCCTGACCATCGATCCCGGCGATGTCGCCTCGGTGGCCGGACCGGTGGCTGCGGCCGTGGTCGTGACCGTCGTGCTCAACCTGATCGCCGGCCTGGCCGCCGCCCGCCTCTACCGGTTCGGCCCCCGGCCGACCGCCCACGTCGCCCTGACCATCCTGGCCCGGGGCGAGTTCTCGCTGATCCTGGCGTCCCTGGCCCGGGCGGCCGGGCTGGACTCCCGTCTCGGCCCCTTCGTCGCCGGCTACGTCCTGATCCTCGCCATCGGCGGACCGCTGCTGGCGGCCCGGGCCGGGTTCCTGTCCCGCTTCGTGCCCCGGCGCCTCCTGGTCACCGGGGAGCCCCCGCTGGTCTCGCGGTAGCCGGCCCCTGGTCGAGCGTTGCGGGGATTTTGCACGTGGGACGTGCACAATCCCCGCATGCGCACGCTTCTCGCTATTCTGACTAGACAGACTAGACAGGAGAGCGGGATGATCTGGGCACTGCAGGATGCCAAGCAGCGGTTCAGCGAGCTCGTGGACCGTGCCCGTTCCGAGGGGGCGCAGATCGTCACCCGGAGAGGACGGGAGGTGGTTGTGGTGCTCGCCGTCGAGCGGTACCGGGAGCTGGTCGGCGATGGCAACCGGTTCAAGGAGTTCCTCCTGGCTGGACCCGATCTCTCCCAGCTGGAGATCGTCCGGTCGGATGCCGGACGGGTCGTCGACCTTTGAGCTATCTCCTGGACACGAACGTCCTCTCGGAAGCCCGGAAGCCCAGGGGTGATCGGGGAGTCAAGAGTTGGATCAAGACCGTCCCGGGAAGCGACCTCTTCCTCAGCGTCTTGGTGGTGGGCGAGATCCGGCAGGGCATCGATCGTCTCCGGCGCCGGGACGCCGATACAGCCGGGGTCTTCGAAGCCTGGCTCGCCAAGCTCCGTCAGGAGTACGCAGAACGAATCCTGGACGTGACCACCCCGATCGCCGAGGAATGGGGCCGTCTCAACGTGCCCGACCCCCTTCCCACCGTCGATGCCCTGCTCGCCGCCACGGCCAAGGTGCACGGGCTCACCCTGGTGACCCGGAACACTGCCGATCTACGCCGGACCGGCGCCAAGCTGCACAACCCCTTCTCCTAGCCGCCCGTGCCCGAAATGTCCCAAGGTGACTCCTTGCACTGAGTGTCACAAAAGGGTACGTTCGGGAGGTATGTCCGGTTGGGGCTGCCGTACGAGCTGAGGGGGCGGCAGGATGGCCATGACGATCACCGCCGACGACGTCCTTCGTGAGCTGCTCACGTCGGACGAGGGCCGGCACGATCCCTATCCGCTGTACCGGGTCCTGCACGATCTGGCGCCGTTCCACCGGTGGGCGGACGACGGCATGTACTACGCCGTCCGCTACGAGACCTGCCGGCAGCTCCTCCTCGACCCCCGGGTCGGGCACGACGAGGAGAGGATGTTCCGCCGGCCGGGGATGACCGAGGCCCACAAGGAGCGCATGCGCCGCCGGATGGAGAAGCGGCGGTCGCGGGGCTTCTCGATGGTGACGGAGAACCCGCCCGACCACACCCGCCTCCGCCGGCTGGTCAGCCGGGCGTTCACCACGCCCCGGGTCGACGAGCTGCGGGACCGGGTCGTGGGGCTCGTCGACGAGCGCCTCGACCAGATGGCCGAGGAGGGCGAGGTCGACGCCATGACCGCCCTGGCCTTCCCCCTACCCGTCACCGTCATCGGCGAGCTGGTGGGCGTGCCGGCGGGGGAGCGGGACCGGTTCCGGCCCCTCATCACCGAGGGCATGCTGGCCGACCGGCCCGACGCCACCGAGGAGGACATCGCCCGGGCGGAGCGCAACTTCGACGAGCTCGAGGCGTTCTTCAACGAGCTGATCGCCACCCGCCGGGCCGACCCCGAGAACGATCTCCTCTCCGCGCTCATCTCCGTCCGCGACGAGGACGACGGGCGGCTGTCGGAGTCGGAGCTGATGTCGACGGTGTTCCTCCTGTTCTTCGCCGGCTTCGTCACCACCACCAACGTGATCGGCAACGGCCTCCTCGCCCTGTTCCGCAACCGCGGCGAGATGGCCCGGCTCTGGGCCGACGGCTCGCTCGTCCCCTCGGCCGTGGAGGAGATCCTCCGCTACGACAGTCCGGTCCCGTTCGTGATGCGCGACGTGCTGGAGCCGACCGAGGTCGAAGGGGTCGAGCTCGAGGTGGGCACCCACATCGTCCCGCTGCTCTCGGCGGCCAACCGGGACCCGGCCATGTACTCCGACCCGGACCGCTTCGACGTGGGCCGGGCCCAGACCCAGCCCCTCACCTTCGGCTGGGGCATCCACCACTGCCTCGGTGCGCCGCTGGCCCGGATGGAGGCGCAGATCACCTTCGCCCGCCTCCGGGAGCGCTTCGCCGACCTGGAGCTGCTCGACGACGACCCGCCCCGGGCCTACTCGTTCCTACGGGGTATCCGCTCGCTCCCGGTCCGGGTTCACCCCCGGTAGGGGCGAGCCGTCATGTGGGTCCTCCGCCGTCACGCCTCGCCTGCCGTCAGCGCCACCGACCTGAGCCGCCGCTTCGGCCCGGTCGAGGCCGTCCGGGGAGTGAGCTTCGAGATCGCCCCCGGCGAGGTCTTCGCCCTCCTCGGGTCGGCCGGCTCGGGACGGTCGACCATCCTCCAGATGCTGTCCACGCTCGTCCGGCCCACCGGAGGGCGGGCCACCGTCGCCGGCTATGACATCGCCGAGCAACCCCGGGCGGTGCAGCGCCGGGCCTGGATGGTGGCCCCGGACCGCCCGCCGGCGCGCTCGCGCTTCCACGTCCCCGACGTACTGTTGGTGGATGGGCCCGGCGACTTCGTGTGGAACGAGGCGCGCCGCCTGCAGGGGGAGGGTGTCGCCATCGTGTACGGAACCGACAGACCCGCCGACGCCGAGGCGGCGGACCGGGTCGCCATCGTCGACCAGGGCCTGATCGTCGCCCTGGACACGCCCGCCGGGCTCACGGGGGCCCGGGGCCGCTCCACGCTCGACGACGCCTTCGCCCACTTCACCGGCCACCCGATCGACATGCCCGGCGGCGACGCACTCGGGGCGGCGCGCCGCTTCATGGCCTCCCACCGGCGCTAGCCAGAAAGGAACACGGTGGGGGGCAAGAACCGTCGGCGCCGGGAGACCGGTGGGTACATCGCGTTCATCATCGCCCTGTTGGTGGCCAACAAGGTGGGCGACGCCACTGCGCCGGCGCTGGTGGTGAGCGCCCCGCTGGTGCTGGTGTTCCTCTCGCCCCAGGCCCGCTACGTCCTGCTGGCCAGCCGTACCGTGGGCACGGTCCCGCTCCTCGCCGTGGCCCTCACCCGGCGGCTCCTGACCGTGCCCGTCCTGTATCGCCTCGGAACCCTCCACGGAACCGGCGTCCTCGGCTGGTTCGACCGCCGGTTCCGGCGGATCGGGCGGATGATGCGGGCCATCGAGCGCTGGTTCGGCAAGCGGCCCGGGCCGGTGACGGTCGCCTTCCCGGGCGGGTTGACCGCCTTCCTGGCCGGCGACGTGAGCATGCCGTTGCCGATCGTGCTCCCCCTCACCGCTATCGGCCTCTCGTTGCGGATCGCCTTCACCCTGTGGCTGGGCGAGGTCCTGGCCGCCCCGCTGGACGCCACGCTGGGGTTCATCACCGACCACCAGTGGGAGATGACGGCGCTCACCTTCACGCTCACGCTGATCCACGTCTCCCGCCACCGCGCCCGCAGCCGGCGGCTGAAGGCCGAGGACGCGGCCGTCGCTGAGGCGCTGGAGCTGGAGCTGGTGGGGCCGGTCGAGATCGTGATGCCCGCTGACCTGCCGGTGGACGTGCGCACGTCGCCCCTGGAACCCGCCGGAGAACTGGAACCCGCCGGAGAACTGGAACCTGCCGGAGAAGAAGCCGGCCGGGCCGCCGAGGCACAGCCGTGACCGAGGGCCTGCGCGAGCGCCACCGCCTGCGGACGCTGTCCCAGCTGGAGGAGATCGCCCTCCGCCTCTTCGACGAGCGGGGCTACGACGCGGTCACCATCGACGACATCGCGGAAGAGGCCGACGTGTCCCGCCGGACGTTCTTCCGCTACTTCTCCGGCAAGGAGGAGGTCCTCTTCGCCGACCAGGCGGAACGGGCCGACCAGCTCCGGCGGGCCCTGGCCGCCCGCCCCCGCCACGAGCCGCCCCTGACGGCGCTGCGCAACGCCCTCATGTCGCTGTCGGCCGAGTACGAGCTCGACCGGGACCAGCTGCTCCGGCGGGCGAGGATCATGGCCGGGACACCGGCCCTCCTGGCCCGGAGCCAGCTCCAGCAACGCAACGGCGAGCAGATCGTGGCCGAGCTGATGGCGGAGTGGCTGGGAGTGGACCCGGTCACGGACCTCCGGCCCGGCATCGTGGCCGCCGCCACCCTCGCCGTCCTGCGGGTGGCGTTCAACGCCTGGCTGGCCGGCGGCGGCGAGGCCGATCTCACCGAGCTGGTGAGGGAGGCACTCGACCTCCTCGACGGCGGACTGCAGGGGTGCGTGCCGGGCGAGATCTACATCGGATGACCCGCCCGGCCCCCGACCGGTGGCCTCCCAGCCGATGGACGAGGCGAGACTCGTAGTATCGTGCCATCGCAGGTGGCCGGGGGGACCGGCACGGGGAGGGGTACCAATGCTGACGGCATCTCTGGTGCAGGAGACGGACGACGTCCTGAAGGAGCTCCTGACCGGGGCGACCGGTCGGTCGAACCCCTATCCGCTGTATGACGGGCTGCGGCGGCTCGCTCCCGTGCACCGCAGCGATCTCGACGGCGTCTGGTACGTGAGCAGCTACGCGGCCGCCCGGGCGGTGCTGTTCGACCGGCAGGCGGGCAAGCGCGGCATCGGCTTCTCGTCCCGGTACGGCGTGAACGAGGAGCTGCTCCGCCGGTTCCGGGAGCGCTCGCGTCCGTCGATGATCACCTCCAACCCGCCGGACCACGGCCGGCTGCGCAAGGCCGCCCGCGGGCCGTTCATGCCGGGCCGGATGGAGGCGCGGCTGCAGCACCGGATCCAGGAGATCGTCGATGAGCGTCTCGACGTGGTGGCGGCCAAGGGCGAGGCCGACATGATGGCCGACGTCGCTTTCAAGCTGCCGGTCACCGTCATCGGTGAGCTCGTCGGGGTGCCGCCCGAGGATCGCGACGAGTTCCCGCCCCTGGTCGACGAGTTCTTCGAGGCGGGCGTGGTCGGCGCCACCCCGGAGCAGATGGACCGGGCCGACCGGGCCGGAGAGCGCTTCCGCGAGTACTTCGCCGGCCTGGTGGACTCCCAGCGGGCCAACCCCAGCCAGGATCTCGTCGGCTCCCTGGTCACCGACGGCAACCTGAACGACGACGAGCTTCAGGGCACGATCACCCTGATCTTCATCGCCGGGTTCATCACCACCGCCAACCTGATCGGCAACGGCCTCCTGGCTCTGCTCCGCAATCCCGACCAGATGGCCCGGCTGTGGGCCGACCCCGAGATCGTTCCCAACGCCGTCGAAGAGATGCTCCGCTACGACAGCCCGGTGCAGATGGTGGAGCGGACCGCCCTTCAGGACATCGAGCTGGACGGCCAGGTGGTGCCGGCCGGGTCCACGATCGTCGTCCTGCTCGGGGCGGCCAACCGCGACCCGCAGCACTTCGCCGATCCGAACCGCTTCGACATCACCCGGCCCGACGCCTCCACCCACGTCAGCTTCGCCTGGGGCATCCACCACTGCCTCGGCGCCCCGCTGGCCCGCCTCGAAGGCCAGCTGGTCTTCAGCCGGCTGCGGGAGCGCTTCGCCCGGGTCGAGCTGCTCCAGCCCGAGCTCTCCCACCGCCCCAGCTTCGGTATCCGCAGCCTGTCCGAGCTGCCACTCCGCTTCGTCGCCGCCTAGTCGTGTCAACCCGGCCGCGCCTGATCAGCCCGGGAGGCCGGCGCCGCTCCGGTGGCGGTCGTGCCACAGGACCAGTGCGGTGATGCCCCACAGGGTGCGGCGCAGGGCCCGGGCGCGGGCGTCCTCCCGGGCCTCGTGGGACTGGTGGGAGTCGTCGCGCACGCGCAGCACGTACTGCCCGTTGGTGATCGAGCTGGCCATGTAGCGCAGCTGCTCGGGCAGGGAACGGCCGGCGGTGAAGGTCTCGTTGGCGACCCGCAGCATCTCGCCGCCCGACTGCAGCTTGCGTACCTGATCCCCGAGGATCGAGCCCATGGCGTCCCGGAAGACGTCGAAGGGGGTGAGCTCGGGGGCGATGCGCCGCAGGGAGCCCTCCATATTGGCGTTGGCCTTGCCGAACAGCGCGATCCCCGGGTTCACGGCGATCCCGCGCTTGGTGTAGTAGGTCAGCACCTGGTTGAAGCTGGTGCCGAACTCCATGCGCTCGAGCGACAGGTTGGCCACGGTGGGGATGTAGCGCTGCATGTCGGAGAGGAAGCCGGACACGTCGGCGCGGGAGGTGAGCGTGCCCATCTCGACTCCCGCCCGGCCGGCGGCCTCGCCGTCGTTGAGGGCCATGGCGATCATGAACCGCGTGTAGCCGAGGCTGGTCTGGCGGTCGATCCGGCCGATGATCCCGAAGTCGATGAGGGTGGCCGGCTCGCCCGGGGCGACGAAGATGTTGCCGGGGTGGGGGTCGGCGTGGAACACCCCGTCGACCAGGAAGCCGCGGAAGAGCATGGTGACGATGTCCCGGCCGATGTCCTCCCGCTCGGCGCGGGTGAAGTCGGACACCCGGCATTCCCGGATCGAGGTGCCGGGGGCCAGAGACATGACCAGGACCTCCTTGGTGGACTTGATCACGTCCGGGACCGTCAGGTGGTCGTAGCGCTCCATGAGATCGGCGAACTCGTCGATGTTCTCGGCTTCGACGGTGAAGTCGATCTCGGGTCGCATGGCGGAGAAGATGGTCTCGAGCATGGCCTCGGGCTGGAAGATCTCGGCCACGTCGGGCATCCGCTTCATGGCCAGCTTCACCGCCTGGGCCAGGATCTCCATGTCGATGCGGGCCGCGGCGGCCACCCCGGGTCGCTGGATCTTGATGGCCACCTCCTTCCCGTTCTTCTGCTTCGCCCGGTAGACCTGGGCGATGGAGGCGGCCCCGCGGGGACGCTCGGTGTCGAACTCGGTGAAGCGGCTCCGCCACTGGCGTCCCAGGTTGGCTTCGAGGACGGGCTCGAACTCGGAGAAGGGCCGGACGTTCACTTCCTCGTGGAGGTCCTGGAGGGCGTCGATGATCTGCTGGGAGACGATGTCGGGCCGGGTGGAGAGGACCTGCCCGACCTTGATGTAGAGGGGCCCCAGCCGCTCCAGGCTCTGGCGCAGCACCATGGCCCGTTCCCGTTCGTACACCTCGGGGTCGGCGGAACCGTTGCGGCCCCGGCGCAGGCGTAGGTGAGCTTCGCTGGCCAGGAGCTCGGACAGCACCCCCGCCACCTCGATGACCCGCTGGCGCTTGTTCACCGTGAGCAGACTAGACGAGATATCTCATCTCGTCTAAGTTTGTTGAGATGGCCCGACGGCACCGGGTGGTCGAGGTAGCCGCAGTGATGGGCCGCCTGCTGACCGGCGAAGCCGGCCACAGGCTGGCGTCCGCCCGCAACGGACTGCCGGACCCGTGGGCGGCCGAGCGGGCCCGGGCCCGGGCCATCAAAGACGCCCTCGAGCGGCTCGGGCCGCTCTACATCAAGGTCGGCCAGATCCTCTCCACCCGGCCCGACCTGGTGTCACCGGAGGTCATCGACGAGCTGTCCGTGTTCCACGAGCACGTCCTCGTCCGGCCCTTCTCCGAGTTCGAGCCCGTCCTCGAGGCCAACCTTGGCTGCCACTGGCGGAGCCGGTTCCGCCACATCGACACCGACCACCCACTGGGGGCGGGATCCATGGCCCAGGTCTACCGGGCCGTCCAGCGCAGCGGGCGGGAGGTGGTGATCAAGGTCCAGCGTCCGGGCGTCGCCGCCGAGGTGGCCCTCGACATGGACATCCTGGCCCGGGCGGTGGGGATGGTCGCCCGGGCCGCTCCAGGGCTGGCCGAACTCTTCCAGCCCGAAGCCATGCTCGAAACGGTGTTCACCGTGATGCGGCCCGAGATCGACTTCATGGTCGAGGCCGACAACATCGACCACCTCCGGGAGATCCTCGACGGCTACAACCACATCGGGGTCCCGGAGGTGATCAAGGCCACCCGGGAGGTGCTGGTCATGACCATGGCCCCCGGAACCTCGATCCTGGAAGCAGACATGGCCGCCTTCGGCCGGCCCCAGCGCCGGGACATGGCGCGCGACCTTGTGGCCATGATCTACAAGGGGCTCATGGTCGACGGCGTCTTCCACGCCGATCCCCATCCCGGCAACATCTTCGTGTCCCCGGACCGGCCCGCCACCCTCATCGACTTCGGGATGGTGGGGCGGATCGACCAGCGCCTGAGCCTGGGCTTCACCCGGTTCATGCTGGCCATGGGTTCCAACGACGGGGAGGCGGCCGGCCGGGCGGCCCTCGAGCTGTCCACCCCCACCGCCCGGGCCAACGTGCCCGCCTTCCTCTCCGACATGCAACGGTGGGTGCCGTCCGTCGTCGGGTCGTCCCTCGGCGAGCTCAACTTCGGCCGGACCTTCAACGACTTCCTGCTCCTGCTGACCCGGCGGGGCATCGCCGTGAACCCCTCAGTGGCCATCATCGGCAAGGTCCTCTCCAACCTGGACGGGTCCGTGCGCCTGATCGCCGCCGAGGTGAAGCCCATCGAGGTCTTCGAGAGCGTTCTCGGGGACATCCTGCGCTCGCAGCTGGGAAAGGCGAACTCGCAGCCGGAGTGGTTGCACCTCGCCAACGCCAGCTACTCCGGCGGCCGGGCGCTCCCCGAGCAGGTGCGGGCCTTGCACCACATGGTGACCAACGGCCAGTTCGTCCTCCGGGTGCACCCCGAGGACCGGCGCCTCGGCGACGCCCGGGCGGTCGCCCGCACCCGGGCCCTGTGCCGCACCCTCCTCGCCTGCGGTGCGCTGGTGTGGCTCGATCGCCGGAGGCTCAGGGCCGGCGGGACCGGGCGCGGGGAGGCGTCTCGGTCCCGGTCGTTTGGCGGGGCCGGCGGCGCGGCGGTGCCATGGCCCGCAACCAGGTGTCGGTGAACTCGCGCGCCACCTCGTCGAGCGGGACGTCCAGGTCCAGCTCCTCGGCCAGGATGGGCCGGCTCACCATGTGCAGCATGAGCGGCGCCACGAAGCTCTGCATGGCGAGGAGGGGGTGCATCCGGCGCAGGCGGCCGGCGTCCATCTGGGCCTCCAGGTAGCGGAGCATCACGCGCGTGTTCTGGAGCACCTCGTCGACGACTTCCTCGCTGCCGTCCTCGCGGCCCGTCACTTCGAACAGCGCGCTGCGGAGCACCCCGATGCGCACGCTGCCGGCCCGGGCCAGGCTGGACGCCAGGGCCGGCATGACCTCGGACGGGGGACGGTCGGCCATGGTCTCGAGCATCTCCAGCGACTCGTCGACCGCCAGGTGGGTCCGCACGATCTCCCCGAACAGCGCCGCCTTGCCCGGGAACAGGCGGTAGACGGTGGCCCGGGAGGCACCGGAGCGGGCGGCGACGTCGTCCAGCGACAGGCCGCTCAGCCCTTGCTCGGCCAGGAGCTCAGCCCCGGCCATGAGGATGCGGTCCTGCCAGGAGGGCGGGTGCTCGACCCCCAGCGCCTCGAGGATCGCCGCCCGGCTGCCGAACAGCTCGTAGAGCGCGGCCCGCGACACGCCGGCGGCGGCGGCGATCTCGTCCATCGACGGGGTGTTGCCCTCGGCGAAGGCCGAAGCGGCCTTGGCCAGGACGCTCTCCCGGGAGATCCGCTTCGGTGGGGCCACCCGGCCAGGTTAAGCGAAGGCCCGGCCCGGGTGACCGCCTAGAGCTGACCCGCCAGCGAATGGGTGATCGAGCCGAGGTTGAGCAGGCCGCCCAGGAGGCCGCCTCCGACCCTCGGGGCGACGAACGAGTTCGCGCCGCCGATGGGTTCGGTGGGCTGGATCGACAGCGTTTCCTCGGCGATGAGGCCGAGACCGCCGAAGAGTCCCTCGACGAGCCCGTCCGACCCACCGAGGAGCTCACCGAGCAGGTCGTTGCCGCCCAGCAGGCCGGCCAGCCCCCCCTCCACGTCGTCCGAGATGTCGGGCACGTCGACCTCCACCACCCGTTCCAGGCCGGTCAGGCCGAGGAACCCCCCCAGCAGAGGGTCGGCCTGGGCGCCGGTGGTGCCGGCGAGGCCGAGTCCGAGCGCCAGGGTGGCGACGACCACCCGTCTCGTGTTCCGAAGCATGGACACGCTCCCTTTTCGACAAAAGCCGCTACCGGGAACGATTCGACCGAAATCGGTCGATTCCCTCCCTGCTGATGTCAGTCCGGGATCTTCAGGACCAGGATGGCGGTGTCGTCGGCGTTCGTGTCCGGCCGGCGTACGGCGTTCTCGAGCCGTTCGGCGATCTCCTGGGCGGGCAGGCCCACGGCGGCGGCCAGCGTCTCCCGCAGGGCGATGTCGCCCGGAGGGTCATCGCCGGGCCGGTGGCGGAGGGCGCCGTCCGTGTACAGGACGACGGTGTCTCCGGGCCGCAGATCGGTTGACTCATCGGCCACATCGATGGAGTCGAGGGTCCCGAGCAGCGTGCCCGGGCGCCCCACGGTCTCGAGCTCGCCGGTGCGGCGGAGGATCAGCGGCAGCGGATGGCCGGCGCTGGCGATGCACAGCCGGGCGCCGCCGGCGTCGATGGTCAGCGTTGCGCAGGCCACCGTGCAGAACCGTTCCCCGGGCAGCTCGGCGGCCACCGTGGTGTGGAGAGAGCGCAGCAGAACGGCCGGGTCCGTTGCGGTCCGGCCCAGCGCGTGCAGCACGTGGCGCACCATGGCGCTGAGGGCGGCGGCCGCCACCCCCTTGCCGGAGACGTCCCCCATGGCGACGATCCACCGCCCGGCGCCGCCGCAGGGGAAGACGTCGTAGAAATCGCCGCCGATCTCGCCGTCGGCCGGCAGGTACCGGGCAGCCACCTCCAGCCCCGGGATCTCGGCCAGGTCGGGAACCAGGCTCCGCTGCAGGGCTCGCGCCGCGGCGGCCTTCTGCTCGTAGGCCCGGGCGTTGTCCAGGGCCAGGGCGATGCGGTAGGCCAGCTCGTTGGCCAGGGCCAGGTCGTTGTCGTCGTAGACGTGGCCGAACTCGGTGCTGGCCAGGGTCAGGACGCCAGTTGGGGGAGGGCGAGGCGCTAGTGGTCGTGGTCCCAATCGCGGCCCCGGTCGTCGTGGTCCGGTGGTCGCGGTCGCGGTCGCGGTCGCGGTCGCGGTCGCGGTCGCGGTCGCGGTCGCGGTC
>JBOGFO010000381.1:0-4128 GCA_050743445.1 Acidimicrobiia bacterium | reverse complement strand
CCGCCCCGGGTCATCGTGCCCAAGCCGCTCCAGAAGCCCCACCCGCCGCTGTGGGTGGCGGTGTCGTCGCCGGAGACGGCCATCCAGGCCGCCGAGCGGGGCATCGGCATGCTGGGCGTCTCCATCGGCACGCCGGCCGACCAGGAGGCCCGGATCAGCGAGTACCGCCGGATCATCCAGAACTGCGACCCCGTCGGCGACTTCGTCAACGAGCAGGCCAACAACCTCAACTGGCTCTACGTGGACGAGGACCGGGACCGGGGCCGGCGCATCGGCGAGGGCCTGATCGCCAGCTTCAACGAGCTCGCCACCAAGACGGTGGGAATCAACCAGGTCTACCCGGCCCATGCCTACAACACCCCGGGCCTGCTCTTCGCCCTGCGCAAGGACTCCATGGCCGGCTCCAAGGCCCTCATCAAGGACGGGTTCTGCATCGGTGACCCCGACGACGTCGTCTCGTCGTTGAGGCGCTGGGAGGCCATCGGCTGCGACGGGGTGATGTTCCTCATCAACTCCAAGCAGACGATCGCCCAGGAGGACGTCCTCAACTCTCTGCGGCTGTTCGCGCAAGAGGTCATGCCCAAGTTCAAGGACAAGGAGCGGGCCGTCGACCTGCGGCCGTCCCTGACCACGGTGGGCGAGACCGCCATTCCCGAGCCGGCGGCCGCCACCGCCAACTAGGAGACCTCGATCCAATGCCCGACTACGGACTGGTGACCGTCGAGGACCTCCCGACGACCACCCCCCAGCTCGCCCCGCTCTACCCCCCGCTGCCCTGGGAGATGCCCGGCGCCCGGCTGGTGAAGCTGGCCTACGAGGTCGACCTCGACTTCGTCCGCCGGGTCCTGCCCGCCGGACTGGCCCGCCCCACCCCGCCCTACGGCACCCTGATGGTGCTCGACGTGCCCGAGAGCCCGTTCGGGCCGTTCCGCCTGGCCGCCCAGACCCTGGCCGTCCGGTACCGGAACTTCGCCCGGGCCTACGTGCTCCAGGCGGTGGTCGACAACCCGATCGCCCTGGCCGCCCTCCGGGAGGTGTGGGCCTACCCGGCCGCCCCCGGTTCGGTGGAGCTCTTCGACGACAAGGCTGACCGCTCCCTCCGGTGTGTGGTGAGCTCGCCCTCCGGAGCCGAGCTGGCCGTCTTCGACCTGACCGGCATCGAGGGCGCCGAGGCCGAGCGCATCGCGATCGACGGGGAGCTGACGCTTCGGATCCCGCCCCGCTGCACCGCCGGCGAGGCCAAGGAACCCGTCCAGCTCGTCCAGGTCAACCGGGCCTACGCCCTGCAGGACCCGACCCGGGGCCGGTTCACCCTCAAGTTCTCGTCGGCGCCAGGACCGTACGCCTGGGGGGAGATGTCGGTCACCCACCCGATCATCGGGGTCGACACCCGGGCCCACCTGGAGTACGCCCCCACCGAGCACATTCTCGACTACCTCCCCGCCCGGTAGTAGACGAGGGGTCATGGATCCCAAGTTCGAGACGCTGCTGTGGGACGAGCCCGAGAAGGGCGTGGTGCTGATCACGCTCAACCGGCCGCCGATGAACCCCGTCACCATCGCCATGCTGGACGAGATCCGCGAGGCCATGGCCGAGGTGGCGGCCAACCCCGACCTGCGGGTGGTGATCTTCACCGGGGCGGGCACCCGGGCGTTCTCGGCCGGGGCCGACATGGAGCAGTTCGAGCGGGAGTTCGAGCAGGCGGCCGAGCTGCCGCCCATGTACTTCCGCTTCGCCAACAAGGCCGACCTGCTGGCCCTCGAGACCCTGCCCAAGCCCGTGATCTCCGCCATCAACGGCACGGCCGTGGGGGAGGGGCTCGAGATCGCCATGGCCTCCGACTTCCGCCTGGCCGCCCGCTCGGCCCGCATCGGCTTCCCCGAGGCCAACATCGGGCTCATCCCCGCCTCCGGGGGCTGCTCCCGGATCGTGAAGCTGGTGGGGCTGGCCCGGGCCAAGGAGATGGTCATGCTCGGCGAGCTCATGCCGGCCGAGGAGGCCGAGCGCTACGGCCTGCTGTGGAAGGTCGTCGACGACGAAGCGCTGATCCCCGAGGCCGTCAGCCTGGCCATCCGCCTGGCCAAGAAGGCGCCGCTGGCGCTGGGAATGGCCAAGGCCGTGCTCCGGGCCTGCGTCGACACCGACATGACGTCGGGCCACACCCTCGAGATGATCGCCCAGAACGTCCTCATGGACTCGAAGGACCACAACGAGGGCGTCCGGGCCTTCCTCGACAAGCGCAAGCCCACCTTCACCGGCCACTAGCCCCGAGGCGGGTGCGATCCTGGCCCTCACAGGGCCAACATCGCGCCCACCTGGGGGCGCTACGTGGTGGCGAGGACGCCCTCCGGGACCGGATCGGGCGCGGCGGCAGCAGGCGCCTTGGTGGTGGCGGGCAGGCCGGTGCCCATGATCCACACGGCGAGGGCGGCGAGGCAGAAGGTGACGACGGCGGCGGGGTAGGTGGCGGCCATGCCCAAGTTGGCGTTGAGGGCGGTCCACACCGGCCAGGCGATGGCGCCGTTGGCGGCGCCGTCGGCCATGGGGATGATGGGGATGACGGCGAGGATCCTCCACCCCTTGAGGTGGGGCATCACCTTCCACACGGCGTAGCCGGCGACGATGGGCATGGTGGCGTTGACCGGCGGCCACCACAGCGGCAGGCCCCAGGGGTTGAAGGGCTGGTCGCCGTAGTAGAGGTAGACGTCCATGAGGATGCCGGGAGTCTCCAGCACGACGTTGACGCACATCACCGTGAGCCAGAACTTGAACAGCTGCTGGCGGGTCATCCCCTGGCGCAGCAGGTACCAGACGAGGAAGGCCTGGCCGCCGACAAACCAGCTGTAGACGGGGTACATGAACATGGGGATCGGCCGGCCGAAGGTCTCGACGCCGATCCACTGGTTCTCCCGGGGGAAGAGCACCAGGCCGAGCACGTCGACGATGGGCTCGAAGATGATGCAGATCGTGCCCCCGACGAGGAACAGCAGGGCGATCGGGCTGCCCTCCCGCCGCCAGTGCCGGATGGCCAGCACGATGGCCACGATCCACGGGATCGTCACCCCGATGGTGAAGATCGTCTGTCCCAGGGCGTTCATCTCCAGGCCCGTCGGGGGCTGGGTGATGGGGCCGATGTCGGGCACGGCGTGACCTCCCGCGTCAGAAGGGTCGGGGCGTGTCCACCCAGGGCTGGGCCAGGGCGTACCAGATGAGCTGGACGGACCAGGAGAGGTAGAAGGCGGTCCACACCGAGGCGGCGCCCATGGCGATCGCCCGCCACCGCTCCTCGGTGGTGAGGGTGGGGCCGGCGGTACCGGGACCCCGGGCGCCGACGCCGGCCGGTTTCCGGGCTCCGGCGGCGGCCGCAGTAGTGGGAGAGACCTTGCCGCCCGGAGCGGGCAGCGGGACGGCCGCCCAGCGGACGGCCAGGCGCGCCGCGCAATAGCACGACGTGGTGAGCATGCCCGAGTACCAGATGTTCGACCAGGTCACCCCGCCGAGCTCGAAGGCGGGCTCCTGGTAGTAGGTCCACAGGTGGAGCCAGCTCACGGCCGGCATCTCGAACATGGGGAGGATGGCGCAGGCGCCGAGGAACACCCAGAGATACCCGAGCTTCCCGCAGCGCCGGTCGATGGCGTCCCGGTGGTGGACGAGCAGCAGGACGGGGAGCCCGAAGTAGAAGGCGTAGTTGAGGGCCATGGCGAGGGGCTCGCTCACCCCCTGGATCCGGAACAGGTCGATGAACTTCTCGTCGAACTCGACCCGGAAGAACCAGTTGGTGTTGAAGATCCAGTCGAAGCCGATGAGCCCGGTGGAGCCGATGTAGACGCCCACGTAGACCGGGTTCTTCGACCGGCGCACCCAGTAGATGCCGTACAGCCACAGCCCCAGGCACACCAGCTCGAAGATGCGCACTGCCACCACGTTCGCCATCAAGGCCGCATCATAATTCCGAATGACTGCTCAGTCGACAGATTCCCGCCGGCGGCGCGATACTCCCCGTATGAATACGGGGACACCCCGGACCCCGGGGACATACGACGTCGCGATCATCGGCGGCGGCCACAACGGGCTCGTGTGTGCCGCCTACCTGGCCCGGGAGGGCAAGCGGGTGGTGGTGCTGGAGTC
>JBOGFO010000380.1:0-6228 GCA_050743445.1 Acidimicrobiia bacterium | reverse complement strand
GACGTACCCGATGGCCTCGTGAAGCCTCACGCCGTTGTACTCCGCTCGGACGCGGGCCAGTTCCCGGTCGAGCTCGGCGGGGTCGGTGATCTGCTCGAGGTGGTGACACGGTGATGGACTCCTTTGGCTCCTTGAGAAGAACCACAGGGTCCATCACCACCCCCTTCACGAGGTGGATATGCAACCTCAACACCCGGACAGCAAGGCCTAGGGCTGCGGCTGTCGTAGCGGAACTGCCGCAGTCTGCACTAGGCCTTCCAGACGATCTCGACCCTGCTCTCGTCGAAGCTGGTGGTGCCCGGCCGCCCGGGGTGGACGACCACCCGGTCGATCACCAGGGCCAGCAGAGCGGCCCGGTTCTGCACCGTGGCCGTGTCCCACCACTGCAGGAGGGCCTTGTGGCTCGTTGGGAGGTCCGCGAGCGGGGATCGGGTCCGGCTGGCCTGACGGCGGAGCGCGGCGTCGAGGCGGGCCTCCAGGTCGGCGGTGAGGGCCCGGTAGTCCTCCGGGTCGAGGACCGACTCGGTCTGGTGGACCCGGGTGAGCCGGTCGCGCAGGATGGTGGTCTCCTCGTCGTCGCCCCGTTCCGCCGGTGTGCGCAGGAGGGCGAGGAGGGCGGGGGTGTCGAGGGCGTCGAATACCTCCCTGATCACGTAATCCTCGAGGCCGCCGGTGATGGACAGGGACCCGCAGCCAGCCATCCCGGGGACCTTGGGGCAGCGGTAGCCACGCTTCCCCGGCCTGGGGGCGTGGGCGATGAGGGCGGCGCCACACCCGGGGCGGCCACAGCGGGCCAGGCCGCCGGTCAACAGGTACGTGCGCTTCACGGGCCGGCGGGTCCGGCCTGACAGGGCGGCTACGACGGCGGCGTGGGTCACCCGGTCGATGATCGGCTCCCAGGTCCCCTCGGCTACCACCGTCCCGTTGTGGGTGCGGAGCCCGGCCAGATGCGGGGAGCGCAGCATGGTGGACAGCGTCTTGACCGTCCACGTCGACCGGGATGGTGAGCCGATCCCCCGTTCGTTCCACTGGTTGGCGAGACCGTTCAAGCTGCCGCCGGCGAGGACGTGGTCGACGGCCTCTTTGACGAGGGTGGCCTCGGCCGGGTCGACTCCCATGTCCCGGGTGTAGCCGTAGCGGCGGCGGCCGCCGTAGTGGGGCCGTCCCGCTTTCGCCTCGTAGTCCCGGGCGGACTTGACCCGCAGGGAGATGGCGGCCGACTCGAGCTGGGCGAACACGGCCAGGATCTGCAACAGGGCAGCCCCGAACGGCGTGGACGTGTCGATGGGCTCGTTGACCGAGACCAGGGCGACACCATGACGCTCGCAGGTTTCGGCGAAGCGGACGAACTCCACCAGGGAGCGGGCGAGACGGTCGACTTTCCACACGATCACGGCGTCGACGGCGCCGGCGGTGACGTCGTCGAGGAGCCGCTCGTACTCGGGTCGATGCACTTTCCGGTTGTCGGAGCGGCGGTAGGCGGAGTGGTCTGGGTCGACGTAGACGCCGGTGATCTTCCAGGCCTTGGTCTTGGCCAGCCGCCGGGCGTCAGCTTCCTGGCGGGTGGTGGAGGTGGCGTCTTCCTTGTCGCGGGACAGGCGGGTGTAGATCGCTGCTCTCGTCGTCATAGAGGTAGTGTAACGAGATGGCGTTGATCTTGACGACGCTCAAGGTTTCTCCTCCAGGTCCGGCAGGCCCGCCGGCCGATCCTATTGCGATGCCGGCGGGCTCCCCTGCTCGACGTCGGGTTCCAAGAAAATGAGCCGGGCCTGGGGCACCGACGCCCGCACCGCCGCCTCGGCCCGATCGATGAGGGCGGCCGTGGCCGCCGTTCCCGCCTCCGGGTCGACGGTGATCTTCCCCACCACCAGCAGGTCGTCGGGCCCGAGGTGCTCGGTGCGCAGGTGGACCAGCCGGAGCACCCCGTCGGTCCCCTCGATGGAGGAGGCGATGCGGCGCACCTGCTCGGGGGCGGCCGCCTCGCCGATGAGGAAGCTCTTCATCTCCATGGCCAGGATGATGGCGATCACGGCCAGGAGGGCACCGATGGCCAGGCTGCCGACGGCATCGAACCGCGGATTACCCGTGATCTCGGCCAGCCCCACTCCACCGAGGGCGAAGACGAGACCGCACAGGGCGCCAACGTCCTCCAGGAGGACGACGGGGAGCTCGGGGACCTTGGCGTGGCGGACGAAGGCCCACCACGGCTGGTCACCCTTCAGGTGGGCACTCTCGCGGATGGCCGTCCGCAGCGAGAAGCTCTCCAGGATGATGGCCACCACGAGGATCCCCACCGCCCAGCCGACCGAATCGAGCTCATGAGGGTGGCGGAACTTCTCCTCCCCTTCGAAGAGGGCGAAGAGGGCACCGGCGGTGAAGAGCACCACCGCCACCACGAAGCTCCAGAAGTAACGCTCCCGGCCGAAGCCGAACGGGTGCTGTTCGGTGGCCGGCCGTCGGGCCCGCCTTCCCCCGAGGAGGAGCAGGCCCTGATTGGAGGTGTCGGCCACCGAGTGCACCGCTTCGGCCAGCATCGACGCCGCGCCCGTGAAGGCGAAGCCCACGAACTTGGAGATGGCGATGCCGAGATTGGCCGCAAAGGCGGCGAGGATCGCCTTCTGGCCGCCCTCGGTGCTCATGGCCACCGACGTTAACCGGCCGCGTATAGTCGGTCGGTGCCCGCGTTGCTGACGGTGGCGGACATGGTGGCCACCCAGGCGCGGCTCCGGCCTCGCCAGATCGGTGCCCGCGACTCCCGGCGGTCCTTGACCTTTCCCCAATGGGACGAGCGGGCCCGCCGGCTGGCCAACGCCCTCCTCGGACTGGGGCTGAGCCCAGGCGACCGCGTCGCCCTCCTGGCCTACAACTGTGTGGAGTGGATGGAGCTCTACGTGGGCCTGGCCCGGGCCGGGCTGGTGGCCGTTCCCATCAACTTCCGTCTCGCCGGGCCGGAGATCGCCTACATCGCCCGGCACTGCGAGGCCCGGGCCTTCGTGGTGCAGGACGACCTGATGGGGCCGGTGCTGTCGATCCGCGACGAGCTCGACATCCCCGACGCGCGCATAGTCCACTTCGGGCCCGGGACCCCACCGGCGGGCTGGTCGAGCTACGAGGCCGTCATCGGAGAGGCGTCGGCCGCCGACCCCGGGGTCCCCGTCGCCCTGGACGATCCCTGGGCGCTCATGTACACGTCGGGGACCACCGGGCGGCCCAAGGGCGCCATCCGGAGCCATGGGGCGACGGCCGTCATGTCGCTGGTGACACCCATCGACATGGGCTTCACCCCGGACGACACCGCCCTGCTGGTGATGCCCATGTGCCACGCCAACTCGCTGTACTTCTCGTTCGCCTTCGCCTACCTGGGCGCCACCTGTGTCATCGACGACCGGCGGAGCTTCGACCCCGAGCATCTCCTGGCCGCCCTGGCCGAGCACCGGGCGAGCTTCACGTCGCTGGTGCCGACGCAGTACATCATGATGCTCGCCCTCCCGGAGGCGGCGAAGCGCCGGTACGACGTGACCGCCGTCACCAAGCTGATGGTCTCGTCGGCGCCGGCGCGCCGGGAGACCAAGCTCGCCATCATGGAGCACTTCCCCGCTTCGGGCCTCTACGAGCTCTACGGCTCCACGGAAGCGGGCTGGGTCACCCTGCTTCGGCCCGAGGAGCAGCTCACCAAGCTCGGCTCGGTCGGACGGGAGTGGACGGGCTCCGGGCCGGTCAGGCTCCTCGACCCCGCCGGTGTCGAGGTGGATGACGGCGAGGTCGGCGAGCTGTACTCCCGCACGCCGTACACCTTCAACGGCTACTGGAAGAACCCGGAGAAGACGGCCGAGGCCTTCCTGGGGCCGTGGTGCACCGTGGGCGACATGGCCCGCCGGGACGAGGACGGCTACTTCCACCTGGTCGACCGCAAGGCGAACATGATCATCAGCGGCGGCGAGAACATCTACCCGTCCGAGGTCGAGCAGGTGGTGGGGGCCCACCCGGCGGTGATGGACGTGGCCGTGATCGGCAGGCCGGACGACAAGTGGGGAGAGGCGGTGCACGCCGTTGTCGTCCTGAACCCGGGTGAGACCGCCACCGAGGACGAGGTCATCGGCTGGTGCCGCGATCGCATCGCCGGCTACAAGCGACCCCGCTCGGTGGCCTTCATCGCCGAAGCCGAGATGCCGCGGACGGCCACCGGCAAGATCATCCACCGAACCCTCCGGGAGCGCTGGGGTCCGCTGCCCGGCTGAGGGCAGCGCTTGACGGTCCGACCGGCGGGACGGTTAAGTGCCGGTTGAACATTCATGGCTGGGAGGGGGAACCGTGAGCGAGGCCGTCACGAAGCGGTCCGGGGTCATGTCCCAGATCGGGGTCAGCCGCCCCCCCCTCGAGGTCACCGACCTCCCCACCCCCGAGGAGGTCTGGGGCGTCCCCAGGGTCGGCCGCAAGGAGGCGTTCAAGTACGCCCTCGGCCCGAGCCTCATCGCCCTCGGCACGGCCATCGGCAGCGGCGAATGGCTGCTCGGCCCGCTCAACGTGGGGAAGTACGGCTTCATCGGGATCGGGTGGATCATCACCATCTCCGCGTTGCTGCAGGTGATCTACAACGTCGAGGTCTCCCGCTACGTGATCGCAACCGGCGAGGTGCCGGTCGTCGCCTTCGCCCGCGTGCCCCCGGGACGGCGACTGTGGATCCCACTGTCTCTGTTCGCCATCTTCTCCGCCTTCATCCTGGGCGGCTGGGCCAAGGGGGCGGCCAAAGGCCTCTTCGCCCTGATGGAGGGGCGGGTGGCGGCCGACGCCGACGCCAGCCGGGTGGAGCTGCTCACCTTCGTGCTGCTTGTGGCGGTCCTCGGCATCACCCTCCTTTTCCGTCGGATCACCCGCGGCCTCGAGCTGGTGAACGGCTCGCTCATCTCCATCCAGATCATCTTCCTGATCGTCATCGCCGTGGCCGTCGTACCTCTGGAAGTGTGGTGGGAAGGGATCCGGGGTTTCGTCACCCCGGCCAGGCCACCGAAGGGAGTGACCGCCAGCGCCATCGGCGGCCTGGTCGGCTTCACCGCCCTGGCCGCCGGGCTCAACTGGTTCTTCCTCAACCACTACCGGGACAAGGGCTACGGCATGGGCCACCGGGTCGGCTTCCTGGCCGGCATGCGGGGCGAGCAGGAGCCGGTGCGCGATTGTGGCTTCATCTTCCCCGACGACGAGCGCAACGCCTCGGTGTGGCGGCGCTGGATGCGCTTCCTCTACCTGGACATGTGGGGGATCTTCCTCACCGGGGCGCTGGTCGGCATGTACCTGCCCACCATCCTCATGCGCCACCTGACCCAGATCTCGGGCCAGCAGCCCGACATCAGCAACGTCGACACCTTCGCCGCCACCATCCTCGGTCAAGAGTATGGGCGGGGAGTCTTCTACCTGACCCTCTTCATCGGGTTCCTGATCCTCTTCGACACCCAGCTCGGCATCTTCGAGGCCCCGGTGCGCAACGCCACCGACGCCGCCAACATCAGCCCCCGGGTCCAGCGGCTGACGGGGGGTGACCTCCGCCGGGTCTACTTCCCGTTCATGGTGATCCTGCTCGTGGTCGTCGGCTACATCACCACGCTCACCCAGCCGGCGGCACTCGTCCAGACGTCGGCCAACATGTCGAACGCCGGAGCCTTGATCTTCCCCTTCGCCCTCGTCTACCTGAACCGCCGGTTGCCCAAGGCCGCCCGCCCGCCCAAATGGACCTATCTGGGGCTCGCCGCCAACGTGGTCTTCTTCGGGTTCTTCTTCCTCAACTTCCTGGTCGAGAAGATCACCGGCTCCCCGCTCATGACCTTCTGAGGCCGTCCAGGCCCGCCGCCTAGCCTTGGCGTCCATGACGACCGGACGCCAGGTACTGATCGAGGTCCTCGAGAGCGAAGGGGTGCACCACTGCTTCGGCAACCCCGGCACCACCGAGCTGCCCTTCATCGACGAGCTGTCCGCCCACCCGGAACTGCGCTACATCCTGGCCCTTCAGGAGAACGTGGCCGTGGCCATGGCCGACGGCTACGCCCAGGCCAGCGGCCGGCCGAGCTTCGTCAACCTGCACACCTCCGCCGGTTTGGGCGGGGGTGTCGGCAACCTCACCAACGCCCTGGCCAACCGCACCCCCATGGTGGTGACGGCCGGCCAGCAGGACCGCCGCCACCTGCTGGCCGAACCGATCCTGGCCGGCGACCTCGTCGGGCTGGCGGCGGCCTGCAC
>JBOGFO010000379.1:0-3208 GCA_050743445.1 Acidimicrobiia bacterium | reverse complement strand
GTCTTGGTGATGAAGGTGAAGGACCGGTCCTCGAAGATCGTGATCTCGGCCGGGACCACCATGCCCCGCTGACTCTCGGTGGCGGCGTTGTACATCTTGCAGAAATCCATGATGTTGATCCCGTGGGGACCGAGCGCGGTACCCACGGGCGGCGCCGGCGTGGCCTGGCCCGCAGTGATCTGGATGCGGACGACCGCCGCCACCTTCTTCTTGCCCATGTCTGATGCTCCTGAGGAATCTGAGGACTAGAGCTTCGCGACCTGGCCGAACTCGAGCTCGACGGGGGTCTCCCGACCGAAGATGTTGACGAGCACCTTGAGCTTCGACTGGTCGACGTTGATTTCACTGATGGCGCCGTTGAAGTCGGCGAAGGGACCGGCGACGACCCGGACCTGCTCACCGACGTCGAACTCGAGGCGGGGCCGGGCCTTCTTCTCCACGCCCCCGACCACGTCCTTGACGCCGAGGAAGGTCTCGACGTCCTTGCGGGAGAGGGGCGTGGGCTTGGCGCCGCCGCCCACGAACCCGGTGACCCCGGGGGTGTCACGCACCACCCGCCAGGAGTCGTCGTCGAGGTACATCCGCACGAGCAGGTAGCCCGGGAAGATCTTCTTGGGGACGATCGTCTTGCGGCCGGCCTTGAACTCGATCACGTCTTCCATGGGTATGACGGTCTCGAAGATCCGCTCCTCCATGTTCATGGACCGCACGCGGCTGCCGAGGTTGGACTTCACCTTGTTCTCGTACCCGGCGTACGTGTGGACGACGAACCACTCCCCCGGCCGGTCGTACGGGCTCGGTTCCCGGGGGCCCTCGTCTTCACCTTCCTCGCCTTCTTCAAAGATGTCGAGGAGGTCGGCGTCGGCCGGCAGCTCGACGGTCTCCTCGAGCTCGACGGAGTCCTCGAGCTCGACGGAGTCGGGGACGGAGGCCTCGACGTCGTCGAGGGGACCGGCTTCGGCGGCAACCTCGCCATCACCGATGGCTTCGGCTTCGGGGGCGGCGGGATCGAGGTCGCGCTCGTCCCCGGGGAAATTGGCGAGGTCTTCGGCCATCACTCGTTGAAGAGGAAGAAGACGAACTTGGCGAAGGCGAAGTCCATGCCGAAGATCAGGAAGGTCATGATGATCACGGCCACGAGCACGATGATCGTGGAGTTGATGACCTCGGGCCGGGTGGGCCAGGCCACCTTCCGCAGCTCAGCCCGGACCTCCCGGACGAACTGCTTCGGGGGGGTCCGCTCGCGGTGAGGAGGAGCCGCGGTAGGACGCCGGCGTTCGGGGGGGGCCGCACCACCCTCCCCACCCTGACGTTTCATCAGGCGCTTGGTCTGTCGGTTCACAACCGCCTCGGTTCTCCTGGAACAGCCGGTCAGCAGGGCAGGAGGGACTCGAACCCCCAACCGCCGGTTTTGGAGACCGGTGCTCTACCAATTGAGCTACTGCCCTTCGGGGGCGCCCGACGAGGATAGCAGCGGGAGGTGAGCCTACGTCTGCCCCCGGAGAGGCGACGGATCAGCCCGCCAGGCGGGGAGCCCGCCGCCGGGCCAGGGCGACAGCGGCAGCAGCCGCTCCCGCGGCCACCGCGGCTCCACCGAGAGCGCCGACATAGGCGCCGCGGCGGCCGGACATGATGGAGCGGATGGCGTTGCGCTCCTGGGCCTCACCCAGGGCGGTCAGCGTCTGGGCGAGGGTGCCGGGGGCGGGCACGACGTACTGGCTCCGCAGGGTCCGGAGGGCCTTGAGCAGCCGGTGATAGCGGGCCAGCTCGGCCTGGCACGTCAGGCAGGACCCGACGTGGGACTGGACGGCCAGCTCAACCGGCTCGCCGGCATCCACGGCCCGGGGGAGGATCAGGGCGACATCCTCACACCGCACGGGCGACACCTCCCCGCTCGTCGAAGAGCACGTCACGCAGGCGCTTGCGCGCCCGGTGCAGACGGACCTTGGCCGCCGCCACCGAGATCCCGAGCTCCTCGGCGATCGCCTCGTGGGGAAGGTCGTAGACGTCCTTCAGCACCACGATGGTGCGGAGCTTGGGTGGCAGCTCGGCCACGGCCGCCGACAGCCGCTGATGGAGGGCAGACGCCTCCGACGAGGCCTCAGGGTTGGCGAAGGGCCGGTCGTCGACCACTTCGGTGTTCCCCTCGTCGAGCGAATCCGCCCGGTTGCGGCTGCGGCGCTGGGTCATCGAGGACGACGTGTTGGCCGTGATCCGGTAGAGCCATGTGGAGAACTGCGCGTCACCACGGAAGCGCCGGATGGCCTTCCAGGCGCGGAGATACGTCTCCTGCACCACGTCGCGCGCGTCCTCCTCGTCACCGGTGAGCCGGAACGCCAGCGTGTACGTGGCGACGTACGTCTGGCGGACCAGCTCTTCGAAGGCTCCCTGGTCTCCGTCGCGGGCGGCGGCGACCAGCTCTTCCTGGGTCAACGGGCCACTCCCGTCAATCTCGATACCGGTTTGACCACGCGTCGAGGTACAACGTTACGAGACGCTGACGTGACGCTGCGTGACCCTGCCCTGACGGTGCGTCAGCGCGTCTCGCGGTGCAGGGTGTGCTGATTGTCCCAGCGACAGTACTTCTTCATGGCGATGCGCTCTCGGTCGTTCTGCTTGTTCTTGACCGTGATGTAGTTGCGGCGCTTGCAGACCTCGCAGGCCAGTGTGATCTTCACCCGCTTGTCACTCGCCATCGCCAGCTCCCCTCGAACGAGTAGCGGTGGGCGGACTCGAACCGCCGACTCCGCGATTATGAGCCGCGTGCTCTGCCAACTGAGCTACACCGCCGTGAGAGCCCCCTTACGGACTTGAACCGTAGACCCCTTCCTTACCATGGAAGTGCTCTGCCGACTGAGCTAAGGGGGCGAACGACCCGGTCAGGATATCAATCCCCGAGACCGGGCCCTCGTGGGCCGGGGTGGGTTCGAACCACCGTAGCTTCCGCAGCGGTTTTACAGACCGCCTCCTTTGGCCACTCGGACACCGACCCCAGGGCACGTAGCATACCGGCCATGCCCAGTTTCGACGTCGTCTCACAGGTGGACATGCAGGAGGTCCGCAACGCCCTCGACCAGGCCCGCAGGGAGATCTCCCAGCGCTTCGATTTCAAGGGCACGGACAGCACCATCGACCTCACCGGTCACGAGGTGGAGCTGCACGCCAACACCGAACAGAAGCTGAAATCGCTGGTCCAGGTGCTCGAGGA
>JBOGFO010000378.1:0-6824 GCA_050743445.1 Acidimicrobiia bacterium | reverse complement strand
CTGCGGGACTCGCTCGGCGAGCACGTGAAGCAGGCCGGCTCGCTGGTGTCGCCCGACCGGCTCCGGTTCGACTTCTCCCACTACGAGGCCGTCCCGCCCGAGGTGCTGGCCCGGGTGGAGGCGCTGGCCAACGAGGAGGTGCTGACCAACGCCGCTGTGCGGACTTACGAGACGACCAAGGAGCACGCCGACTCGATCGGCGCCATCGCCTTCTTCGGCGACAAGTACGGCGACGTGGTGCGGGTGGTGGAGGCGGGCGACAACTCCGTCGAGCTCTGCGGCGGCACCCACGTCTCGGCCCTGGGCATGATCGGGCCCATCAAGGTGCTGGGCGAGAGCTCCATCGGGGCCAACGTGCGGCGCATCGAGGCGCTCACCGCCACCGCCACGCTCGACCACGTCATCGAGAACGAGGCCCGCCTGCGCCGGCTGGCCGAGCTGCTCCGGGTGTCGCCCGCCGAGGTCCCCGAGCGGGTCGAGCGGCTGCTGGCCCAGATGAAGGAGCTGACCGACGAGCTGGCCGCGGCGCGGGCCCGCCAGGCCGCCGGAGAAGCCAAGGCGCTGGCCGCCGGGGCCACCGACGGGGTGCTGGCCACCCGCCGGGACGGGGCGACACCCGACGACCTGCGCCGGCTGGTGGCCGCCGCCCGCGACGCCATGGGCTCGGGAGTGGCCGTGGCCGCCGGTCGTTCCCCCGACGGGGCCAAAGCCGGGCTGGCGGTGGCCGTCACCGCCGACCTGGTGGCCAAGGGGGTCTCCGCCGCCGCCGTGGCCGCCGAGGCGGCCAAGCTCCTCGGCGGGGGCACGGCCCGCAACCCCGAGCTCGTCACCGGCGGGGGGACCAAGGTGGAAGCGCTCGACACCGCCCTGGAGCTGGCCCGCAAGACGGCAGCCGAAGCCGTCCGGGCGGCCGGCGGGGCAGGGGCTTGAGCCCGGGACGGGTGCTCGGCGTCGACCTGGGTGAGCGCCGCATCGGCCTCGCCCTCTCCGACCCGCTCGGGATCCTGGCCAGCCCGCTGGCGACGCTGGAGCGCAGCGGCGACCGGGCGGCCGACCACCGGGCCATCGTCGCCGCCGCCCAGGAGGCCGGGGCGGAGCGGATCGTGATCGGCCTGCCCCTCACCCTGGCCGGGCAGGAGGGGCCGGCGGCCCGGGAGGTCCGGGCGGAGATCGAGGCCATCGGCGCGCTGGGCCTGCCGGTGGAGGCGCACGACGAGCGCATGACGACCGTCTCCGCCGAGCGCATGCTGGCCATCGGCGGGGTGCGGGGTGCGGCCAGCCGCCGGCGGGTCGACCAGGCGGCCGCCGCCGTGATCCTCCAGTCCTGGCTCGACGGCCGCCGTCCGGAATGAAGCTCAAGCCGTCCGGCAGGCTCGCCAAGATCCTTCTGGCCGGCGCCGGCCTGGCCGTCCTCGTGGCCCTGATCGGCGGTGTGTGGCTGGCCCGCCAGCTCGACCCGCCGGGCCCGCCCGGGGACGAGGTGCGGGTCGCCATCCAGCCCGGCACCAGCGTGGCCGGCATCGCCGAGCTCCTGGAGCGCGAGCAGGTCCTGACGTCGTCGCGGATCTTCAGGTTCTACCTGAAGGTGAAAGGAGCGGACGCCTTCCAGGCCGGGGAGTACGCCCTGAACCGCCGCATGGGCATGAACGCGGCGCTGGCCGCCCTCGAGGACGGGCCCGAGATCGTCTTCTCCCGCCTCGTGATCCCCGAGGGCTTCACCCTGACCGAGATGGCGGAGGTGGTCGGGAAGCTCCCCGGGCGCAGCGGGGAGCGCTTCCTCGAGCTGGCCAGGTCGGGCACCATCCGGTCCCGGTGGCAGCCCGAGTCGGTCGACACGCTCGAGGGCCTGCTGTTCCCCGACACCTACCTGGTGAACGACCAGGAGGACGAGGAGGACATCATCCGGCGGGCCGTGTCCCGCTTCGACGAGGTCGTGGCCGAGGTCGGCCTGGACGCCGGTCCGCGGCCGGCCGACCTCGATACCTACGAGACGATCGTGGCCGCCTCCCTGGTGGAGACCGAGGGCAAGGTGGCCGACGACCGGCCGCTCATCGCCTCGGTCATCGAGAACCGCCTGGAGATCGGGATGCGCCTCCAGATCGACGCCACCGTGCTTTACGCCCTCGGCAAGCACAAGAGCCGGGTCCTGTTCAAAGACCTGGAGGTCGAGTCCCCCTACAACACCTACCGGGTCGACGGGCTGCCGCCCACCCCCATCGGGGCGCCCGGCCGGGCGTCGCTCGAGGCCATGCTCGACCCCGCCGACGAGGACTACCTGTACTACGTGCTCATCGACAAGAACGGCCGGCACGCCTTCGCCGAGACGGCGGCCGAGTTCGAACGCCTGAAAGCGGAGTCGCGCCGCAAGGGCGTCCGGTGACCGGGCCTCCGGGGACTGTGCCTCCGGGGACACCACCCCGAACCCCGGGCCGGAGTCCGGGGGGACGGACGCGGGTCGTCGGGGTCATCGGGGACCCGGTGACGCATTCGCTCTCGCCCACCCTTCACAACGCCGCCTTCGCCGCCTGCGGGCTGGACTGGGTCTACGTCGCCCTCCCGGTTCCCCGGGGTCAGGGCGGCGCGGCGGTGGCGGCGGCCCGCCACCTCGGCCTGGCCGGCTTCAACGTGACCATGCCCCACAAGGAGGACGTGGCCGCCGCCTGCGACGAGCTCACCCCCGACGCCGCCGCCCTGGCTTCGGTCAACACGGTGGTCATCGACGCCGGCGGTGTGGCCCGGGGGGCGTCCACCGACGGCGAGGGGTTCCTGGCCGCCCTGGCCGGGGACGGCATCGAGGTGGCCGGGCGTCCGGTGCTGGTGCTCGGCGCCGGCGGGGCCGCCCGGGCCGTGGTCCTCGCACTGGGTCGGGCCGGAGCGGCGGTGACGGTGGCGGCCCGCCGTCCCGAGGCGTCGGAGACGGCCGCCGCGCTCGCTCCCGGGGCCAAGGCGATGGTCCTGGCCGACGCCGCCGGGCAGGGCGACGCCTACGAGGTGGTGGTCAACGCCACCCCCCTCGGGATGGGCGGCGAGGCCCCACCCCTCGACGTGGGGCGGCTCGGCCCCCGCCAGGTGGTGGTCGACCTCGTGTACCACCCCGCCGAGACGCCACTGCTGGCCGCGGCCCGGGCCCGGGGGGTCCGGACCCAGAACGGCCTTCCCATGCTCGTCCACCAGGCGGCGCGGTCCTTCACGCTGTGGACGGGCGTCGAGGCCCCGCTGGCCGTCATGCAGGCCGCCGCCCGGGAGGCGCTGGCCGCCCGCTGACCGGCCCAGCCTGCGTCAGGAGTTGGCGGGCGCGGTCAGGACGTGGCGAGCACCTGCTCGTCCCACATGGCGACCTCGTCGGGGCCGTCGTCGTCGTCCGAGTCTTCCTCCTCGAGGACGGCCGCCAGGCGGGCGTGGAGGGCGGGGGAGTGCCGGGCCGCCTCGAAGCGGACCTCCTCGACCTCGGCTTCGGGAACCTCGGGCCGGGCCGGCGTGGGGTCGGGGGCGTCGAGCGCCACCAGGCCGGCATCGACCAGGCCGGCCAGCCGGCGGCACATCTCGAAGTCGCTGCCGTCGAGCATCCGGATCAGGGCGGTGACGCGGCGACGGCCGTCGACGGCGGCCACCATCCGCCACTGGTCGGGATCGAGTTGCACCCCGCCGGGCGGGCAGTCGGCGATGAGCCGGGGCCGGGCCTCGAGGGAGGGCACCTTGAGCTTGATCTCGGCCCAGACGGCCAGCCGGCGCTCGGTCTCGGCCAGGACCTCGGGCACCTCGACGGTGTCGGGCGCGGGCCACGTCGGCCGTCCCTCGGCGTCGAACTCGAAGGCCGCCTCGTCGAAGCGGAACAGCTCGAAGCACACGTCGAAGAGCCGGGCCACCAGCGCCGGGCGGTCGGCCACCGGCCCGCAACGGTGCCCGGCCTCGCCCGCGCACAGCAGGCCGTCGGCGAAGTAGACAATGCCCAGTCCCTGCTCCGACCGGACATGGAGGGCCCCGGTCTTTCCTGAGGCGGCGAGGACCTGGAAGAGGTCGCTCAGGGGGAGGGTGTCGACGGTTCCGATCAGCGACACATGCACCTCTCACCGGTTCGTTGGGTACCACTGGGTTGTCGACCGGTGTAGTGGCGGGCTCAACACCCGGGTGCGAGGCTTGAGGGCACCTGGGCGAACGGAGGGCATATGACCGAAGACGAGATCCTGGCCCACGAACCCCGGGTCCTCACCCAGACCCAGCGCCAGTTCTATCTCGCCAACGGATATCTGCTGGTCGAGGCCGTGATCCCCTCCGAATGGGTGGACCGGCTGCGGGCGGCGACCGGGGAGATGGTGGACCGGTCCCGTACCCTCGACCGCTCCGATGCCATCTTCGACCTGGAGCCGGGGCACACCGCGCAATCGCCCCGGCTGCGCCGTCTCACCAGCCCCGTCGACCATCACCCGACGTACTGGGAGTTCGCCTCGGAGTCGCTCCTGCCCGACATCATCGCCGACCTGGTGGGGCCCGACGTCAAGTTCCACCACTCCAAGCTCAACTTCAAATGGGCCGAGGGCGGGGCCGAGGTGAAGTGGCACCAGGACATCACCTACTGGCCCCACACCAACTACTCGCCGCTCACGGCCGGCCTCTACCTGCACGACTGCGGACCGGATCAGGGTCCGCTCATGGTGGTGCCCGGCAGCCACCAGGGCGACCTGTTCTCCCAGTACAACGCGGAGGGGGAGTGGGTCGGGTGCCTCTCCGAGACCGACCTCAAGGCGGTCCCGGTGGAGACGGCCGGCGAGCTGTGCGGCCCCGCCGGATCCATCACCATCCACAACTGCCGGGTCGTGCACGGCTCCCGTCCGAATCTCTCCGACCAGGGGCGGCCCCTGGTCCTCAACGTCTACTCGGCGGCCGACGCCTTCCCGTACACCGCCAATCCGCTCCCGTCCCGCTACGCCGGCGCCGTCGTGCGGGGCCGGCCGGCCCGCTGGGCCCACCATGACCCCCGGCCGTGCCTGGTCCCCCCGGACTGGTCGGGCGGATACACGTCGCTCTTCGCCCTCCAGCAGGAGGAGCGCTGGGAGGAAGCGCAGCCCCCGCGCTCGATGTGATGAGGACCGCCGCCGTTCTGCTGACCTGTCTGGTGCTCGTGGGTGGTGCCTGCTCCAGCGACGGCGAGGACGACGCCACCTCGGACTCGACCTCGGTCTCCCAAGGCGCGACCCCGAACATCGACTTCACCGTGACCGGGGACGAGTACCGCTTCGACCTGCCCGAAGAGGTCCCGGGCGGGGTCGTGACCATATCGTTCGAGAACGAGGGCCGGCTGCGCCACGAGGCGGGCATCGTCGCCGTGGGGGAGACGCCCCTGGAGCAGGTGGTGGTCGACCTGACGCCGGTCCTCGAGGGCACGGGCAGTGCGATTCCCGACTACCTGACCTTCTACGGCGGGATCGGGGAGACAGCTCCCGAGGCCACGGGGTCAGCCACCCTCACCCTGCCCGAGGGCCGGTTCGTGATGTTCTGCTCCCTGACCGACATCGATTCGGTGGATGCCCTGCCCCAGCCCGGCCCCCCGCTGCCCGCCCACTACAGCACCGGGATGGCGCGCGAGTTCACCGTGGAACGCGCCAACGTCGACTTGCTCCCGGCCGGGGACGGGACGGTGGTGGCCAGCGACTACGCCTTCGACGTGCCGGTGCTGAGCGCCGGCACGCGGACGGTGGTGCTGCGCAACACCGGGACCCAGATGCACGTCGGGGCGTTCCTGGCCTTCCCCGACGAGGTGGACGCAACCGCCGCCCGCCAAGCCCTGGACACGATCCTGGCCGCTCCCGGCGGGCCACTCCCCGAGGGGGTGCCCGAGCCCACCGATGCCGCCTCCGCCGGGCCCTTCCCTCCCGGCGGCGGCGGGACGTTCGACATCGAGCTGGAGCGCGGCCGGACCTACGCGGTGGTCTGCTACCTGCCCGATCGGGCCGGCGGCCCCCCGCACGCCGCCATGGGGATGCTTTCGGTCTTCACCATCTCCTGACCGGGCCTGCTACCGGCGGTCTTCACCGTCTCCTGACCGGGCCTGCTGCCGGCGGCCGACCGCCCGCTCGAGCTCGGCCTTGTTCATCTTCGACCGGCCCTTGACGTTGCGCTTCTTCGCCTCTTCGTAGAGCTGGTCCCGGGTCCGCCCGCCCGGTCCCTTGTGCGAGCGCAGCCCGCCCCGACGCCCGGAGGAGATGTCCTTCCGTGACAGCCGGCTCGACTCCCTGGCCTCACCACTGCGGGCCCGCTCCTTGTTGACGGTCCGGGCGGCGATCTCCTCCGCCTTGTCCCCGCTCTCGCCCCGATCCACCAGGCCCTCCTTGATGTGCTCGTACTGCCGCTCCCGTTTGGCACTCCAAGCCTTCTGCGGCATGGGTTCTGTCCTCCTCCGGTGTCCATCGTTCCTGGTGGAAGAAGTACCCGCTTCCGGCCCTCACCACGCCATGTGGGCTCCTCCGGAGAACCTCCGGAGAACCTGCGGAGAACGTGCAGACACGCAGGGATCGGCGTCCGCTCCGCCGTACCTTCAGCTCGTGATCAACGTCAGGCGCGTGCGTATCTGGTCCGGTGTCGTATTCACCCTGTTCGTCCTCGTGGGCACCACGTACGTCGCCAATCAGCTGGCCCGGGGCTGACCGATCAGGCGGTGCGCATCCCGGCGGCGTCCTCGAGGCCGAGCTCGATGATGGCCTGCTCCCGCATCTTGAACTTCTGGATCTTCCCGGTGACCGTCATCGGGAACCCATCAACAAACTTGTAGTGCTTTGGGATCTTGTAGTGGGCGATGCGGCCCCGGCAGAAGTCCTTCACCTGCTCCT
>JBOGFO010000377.1:0-2058 GCA_050743445.1 Acidimicrobiia bacterium | reverse complement strand
CATCCACACCGCCATCGAGCGCCGGGTCACGGAGCTGGCCGGCCCGGCGGGAGCCAAGCTGCACACCGGCCGCTCCCGCAACGACCAGGTCGCGCTCGACCTCCGGCTCTACGTCCGGCGGGAGGGCCGGGAGCTGGGCCGGCGCCTCCACCTCCTCATGGAGGTGCTGCTGCGCCGGGCCGAAGAGGCCCACGGCCAGGAGGCCTACCTCCCGGGGTACACGCACATGCAGCGGGCTCAGCCGGTGTTGCTCGCCCACCACCTCCTCGCCCACTTCTGGATGCTGGGCCGGGACCTGGACCGCCTGCAGGACGCCCTGGAGCGGCTCGACAACTCCCCGCTCGGCGCCGGGGCCCTGGCGGGCTCGACCCTGCCCCTCGACCCCGCCGGGGTGGCGGCCGAGCTCGGCTTCGCCCGGCCGTTCGAGAACTCCCTCGACGCCGTTTCCGACCGCGACTTCGTGGCCGAGCTGCTCTTCGTGTGCGCCCTCTGCCAGGTCCACCTGTCCCGCCTGGGTGAAGAGGTGGTGCTCTGGGCCACCGAGGAGTTCGGCTTCCTGCGCCTCGCCGATGCCTACTCCACGGGCTCGTCGATGCTGCCGCAGAAGAAGAACCCCGACATCGCCGAGCTGGTGAGGGGCAAAGCCGGCCGGCTGATCGGCCACCTGGCCGGTTTCCTGGCCACCCTGAAGGGCCTGCCGCTGTCGTACAACCGGGATCTCCAGGAGGACAAGGAGCCGCTCTTCGACTCCCTCGACACGCTCTCCCGGGCTCTGGCCGCCATGGCCGGCCTGATGGCGACCGCCACCTTCGACCTCGACCGCATGCGGGCGGCCGCCGACGCCCCCGCCAGCGCCGCTGCCGACCTGGCCGAGGACCTGGTGCGCGGGGGCATGCCCTTCCGGGAGGCCCACGTGCTGGTGGGGAAGGTGGTCCGGGAGGCGGTGGAGCGGGGTATCCCCCTGGACGAGCTGGTCATGACCGAGCCCCGGCTCGGGCCCGACGCGCTTCCCGCCCTGGAGCCAGGGGCCTCGGTACGCCGGCGGACGTCGCCGGGCGGAGCGGGAGCGTCGTCGGTCAAGGCCCAGCTCGAATCGGCCCGGTCCCGGGTTGCCCACCAGGAGGCCTGGCTGGACAAGGGTGCGTAGCCGCGTCCTCAGACGCACCTTCTATCTCCCGGACCCCCGGGAGGTGGCACCCCTCCTGCTCAACAAGGTGCTGGTCCACGACGACCCGGTGGCCGGACGCCTCGCCGGGCGGATCGTCGAGGTGGAGGCCTACTGCGGGACCGCCGACCCGGGCAGCCATGCCTACCGGGGCCCGACGCTCCGCAACGCCACCATGTTCGGCCCTCCCGGGCACCTCTACGTCTACTTCACTTACGGCATGCACTGGTGCGCCAACGTCGTCTGCTGCTCCGACGGGACCGCCGGGGCGGTGCTGCTCCGGGCTCTCGCCCCGCTCCAGGGCGTCGACGCCATGTGGCCCCGGCGGCCCAAGGCCCGGCGGCCGCAGGACCTCTGCTCGGGCCCGGCCCGGCTGGCCCAGGCGCTGGGGATCGACCGGTCCGCCGACGGGGCCGACCTGGTCGCCGGGCCGGTCAGCGTGGTGGACGACGGGACGCCACCGCCGGCCGTCCCCGGTGTCTCGACCCGCATCGGCCTGTCGCCCGGCCGGGGCGAGGACAGCCCGTGGCGCTTCTACGTTCCACGGGACCCCAACCTCAGCCGCCCTCCCCGCTGACCTGGAGGGCTGGGGGGATCAGCGGCGGGCGAAGACCCGCACCGACTGGCCCTCATCCAGTGAGGTCCCGGCGGCGGGGTCCTGCTTCCAGACGCGGCCCGGTCGGGTGCCTCCGCCGTCGGGTTCGGCCACCACCACGTCGGCGGTCAGGCCCGCTTCCTGGAGGAGGCGGACCACCTCGTCCACGGAGCGGCCGAGCACGGCGGGGACCGACACGGTGCGGGGCGGCCCGCTCGACACCATGACGGTGACGGGCGAACCGGGTGCGGCCAGCGCTCCCGCCGCCGGGGCCTGCTCGACCACCACTCCCGTCGGC
>JBOGFO010000376.1:0-4891 GCA_050743445.1 Acidimicrobiia bacterium | reverse complement strand
CGCCCGGCCCGCGACCCTGGCCTACGACCCGGCCGGCGACGACTGGCGGACCCTTCCCTCCCCGCCCCTGGCCCCGCCGCCCCTGGCGGTCACCGCCGTGTGGACCGGCGAGGACATCGTCGCCTGGGACTACGAGCTCCACGCCGCCCGCCTCGATCCGGCCGCCGGTCGGCAGGCGGCCTGGACCGCCCTGCCCGACCTTCCGCTCCAGTTCCGGGACTGCCTTCCGCAGGGGGCGGCGGCCGACGGCGTGGTCTTCGCCGAGCACTGCGGCCAAGGGGCCGTCTACCGGCCGTCGCCCGGAACCTGGTCGGTCGTCCCCCACCCCAAGGGGCTGGCCGCCCGGCCGGTGTGGACGGGCGACGAGCTGCTGTTCTGGACGGGCCGCTTCGTCGCCTCGGCGGACGGCGTCTGGCGCTACCGGATCCCCACCGGGCCCTAGGAGGCCAGGCAGCGACCGGTGTCGACGGAGGCGCTGGCGGTGCCGGCGATGGTGAGGACGGGCCGGAGTTCCTCGTCGGTGAGGGCGTAGCTCGTGCCCGGTTTGTCGGGGGCGATGGCGAAGGCCACCCCCACCACCGATCCGGCCTTGTCGATCAGGGCCCCGCCCGAGTCTCCCGGCCGCAGGTTGGCGCCGAGGACGAAGATGTTGCGGCGGGTCTCCTCCCGGTCGTAGATGTCCCGGCCCACGGCGATGAGCTTCTGGCTGATCACCGCCGGCGCGGCCCGCAGGTCGCCGCCACCCGGATGGCCATAGACGGCCCCGGTGTCCCCCTCCTTGCCCTTGCCCACCGGCAGTGGCTCCTGCTCGAGCCCGGGGACGCGCAGCACGGCCAGGTCCCGGCGGGGGTCGAAGAGGACCACGGTGGCGTCGAGCCGCTTGCCTTCCAGGGTGATGACCCGGGGGACCTTCTCCCCTGCCACCACGTGGGCGTTGGTGACCACCATGCCGGGCATGGCCGTGAAGCCGCTCCCCTCCTGGATCCGCCGGCAGGCCTCACCGGTGACCTTCACCGTGGAGCGGGCCACCCGCTGGTGCACCTCGGCCGGGAGTCCGTCGACCGGCGGGGGGCCGGGGTCGGGCGAGGCCCGCAGCTCGTTGAACACCGACGGGAACGTGCCGTCGGCCACGAAGCGGCGCAGGGCCTGCATGGTGTCGGGCGGGTCGGGAACGACGTTGCCGATGACCTCGACCACGGTCGAGGCCCGGGTCTCCCGGGCCGTCCAGCCCGGCACGGCGGCCAGGGCCGGGGTGAGCACCCACACGGCGGCCAGCACCCCGATGGCGCCGACGACCCCGCCCGCCACCCGGTCGCCCTGGCGCAGCCCGGCCCCGAACGGGAGGGCGGCGTGGAGCAGGCTGCCCACGGCCAGGCCCAATCCCTGGCCGAGCATGGCCGCGCCCACCAGGAAGGCCACCGCGGCCAGGAGCCGGATCTGGGGGTCGGAGGAGGAGAAGAACGCCACCACGTCGGGGAGGAAGTGGTCGGCCACCAGCGCGCCGACCGCCAGTCCGGCCCAGGAGAAGATGCGGGCCAGGAAACCGAGGCGGTACCCGCCGTAGGCGGCCATGCCCAGCATGCCCAGGATGATGACGTCGAGCAGGTTCACGCCGGCCTCGCCGGGGCCCCCGCTCCCGTGCCGAGCAGGCGGGCGGTGGTCAGGAACCCGGTGTGGGCCACCATCCGGTGGTCGGGACGGACCGACGGGCCCTCGACGTGCCAGGTGCGCTGCAGCACCTCGAGGGTCTGGGCCATCCCGAACGACGAGCCGTCGAGCTCCTCCCGCAGCCGGGCGACCTGACCGATGGTCGGCAGGTAGGAGCAGAGGATCCCGCCGGGACGGAGCGCCTCGGCGGCGTGCTTCACCACCCGCCAGGGCTCGGGGAGGTCGAGTACCACGCGGTCCAGCCCCGTCTCGGCGATGCCCTCGTAGACATCCCGCAGCTCGACGGTGAGGGGAGCGTCGGGTCCGACGAAGGAGGTGACGTTGGCCCGGGCCTTGGCCGCGAAGTCCTCGCGCAGCTCATAGCCCACCACCGAGCCCTCCGGTCCGACGGCCCGCAACAGCGCCATGGTCAGCGCTCCCGATCCCACGCCGGCCTCGAGGATCCGGGCGCCGGGGAAGATGTCGGCCAGGATCAGGATCGGCCCGATGTCCTTGGGATAGATGACCTGGGCACCCCGCGGCATCTTGAGGATGAACTCGGAGAGGGTGGGGCGCACGGCCACCAGCCGGGCTCCGTGGCTGGTGCGAAGCCCGATCCCCTCCTCCTGCCCGATGATCTCGTCGTGGGGCAGGGTGCCGGCGTGGGTCGAGAAGCTCGCCCCCGCGTTCAGGGTGATGAGGTAGCGCCGGTCCTTGGAGTCGACCAGTAGCACCCGCTCCCCTGCCGCGAACGGTCGCGACACTCAGGCGCTCCGGGGCTGGGAGCGCTGCCGCACGCGTTCGCCTAGGCGGCAGAAGGCGCACACCTCGCCGGTGGTGGGCGATCCGCACTCGCCGCAGGGCTGGAGCTCGCCGCGCTCCACTTCGGCGTCGCCCGTGAAGTGGGCATGTCCCCGCTCCCAGAAGCTGAACAGGAAGGCGGCCTTGGCGCCGGGCGAGGTGGCCTCGAGCGTGTTGAGGATCTCCTTGTAGGCGAGATGGCGGTTGCCCTCCGCCATGGGGCACTCCTCGACGATGTAGTCGATGCCCACGAGCACGCAGTAGGCGGCCATCTCCCGCTCCGACAGGCGCACGAGGGGCTTCACCTTGCGGACGAACCCCGGGGCGGCCGGCAGCACCGGGAACTGGCGGCCGAGATAGGCGCCGTCCCAGCGCAGCGTGTTGCCCAGGAGCACCGCGGCCTCGTCGTCGAGGTTGTGCCCGGTCACCACCACGTCGTAGCCCCCTTCGAGGGCGTGGCGGTTGAACAGGTGGCGCTTGGACAGGCCGCAGGCGCCGCAGGGTGAGCGCCCGGCGCCGGTGGCGGCCGCGGGGATGCCGAAGCCGAAGGCCGTGGGGAGGTCGACCTCGATGAGGCGCAGGCCCCGTTCGGCGGCGAAGTCGCGGGTGTATTGCCGGGACGACTCGGAGTACCCGCCGATGCCGAGACCGAGGTACAGGCCGTCGCATTCGTAGCCCAGGCCGGTGAGGAGCTCCCAGACGCCGAGGGAATCCTTGCCCCCCGAGACCGCCACCAGCACCCGCTCACCGGGCTGGATCATGTCGAAGTGGTCGATGGCCCGGCGGACCTGCTCCTGGCAGTGGCGGAGGAAGCAGTCGCGGCAGAAGGCGGCGTTGTGGCGCCGCACGTCGATCACGGCCGGGGCCTTGCAGCGCCGGCACTTCATGGTCGCCTCTTCCGGCTGCGGCCCTTCCCGCTGCGGCCCTTCCCTTTGGCCACCGGTCGCTCAGCCCCCGGAGATGACCGGCCGGATCTCGACGACGTCGGGATCGGCGAGTTGATCGTCGTGGGTGACGAGGGTGTCGTTGCGGATGACGAGCACGCTCTCGGGATGGATTCCGAGGTGCTCGAGCAGCTTCGAGACCCGGACGGGACCGGGCATCTCCACTTCCCGTTTCGGGTTGCGCAGCAGGACCTTCACCGCCCTAGAGGGTACTGCCCCGGTTCGGATCGCCCGGACGTCAGCGCGCGGAGCGCGGATCGAAGAGCGAGATCCGGATCGACTCGCCCGGGCTGAGCGTTTCCCGGTGGACGACCGGCGGTGGCTTGTTCGCGCTGCGCCGGGCCCGGGTCCAGAGCGCGGCCAGGATCCACACGGCCACCCACTCGCGTGACCCGCCGAGCACTCCTTTCCGGAAGGCGAGACGGGACAGGGTCCGGATGAGCTTCGTCATACCCGACGGATCTCGATGATCGCCCGGCGCTTGGTGCCCTTGCGCTTGCCGGCCAGGTAGGCGGCCACCACCACGATCGCCGCCACCACCGGCAGGACGGCCATCACGCCGGTCCTGGCCTGCTCCCCCACCGGCTCGAGACCGTCACGGATGGACCGGAGCTTGGCCTCGATGTCGGCCCGGGAGATGGTGCCGGACCCGTTGGTCTTCCCCTTCACTTCGAAGTCTCCTTGCCGTCCTTGCCGCCCGGCCCGAGCACCACCCAGCTCATCCCCGCCAGCACCAGCATGAGCACGGCCACGATGAGGTACGGCGCCCACGAGAGGTTGTCCTCGAAGGTCTCGATCTCGGTCTGGAGGGCTCGCAGCGCCGACAGGGCGAGGAACATCGCTCCGATGCCCACCAGGACCGCTCCCGCCACCCCGAAGGCGACCGACTTTCCGAGCCGCTTGAGGGGATCGAGGGTCTCCTGCTTGGCGTAGCTGACGACGAGGTCGACCAGCTCCTTGGCCTCGTTGGGGACCGAATCCTCCTTCGCCACGGGCGGGGAGCGTAGTCGATGCCCGGAGTGCTCCTCGCCGGGCCAACTGCCCTTGTCAGGGTTGGGGTCCGGGGTAGTCGGCCAGGATGGCGACGAGGCGGTCCTGGAGGAGCCGGCCCTGGGCTTCGGTGAAGCCGCCGGCGGCCAGCAGGGCGAAGGACAGCCGCCTCCGGCCGTCGAGGAACCCGGCCAGTCCGGTGACCCCCCGGAGCGAGCCGGTCTTGGCCGCCAGCCTCCCCTCGAGCGGCGTGTCGGCCAGGCGCAGCGCCAGAGTCCCGGAGCGCCCGGCGACGGCCAGGGTGGCGCGCAGCCCCGGCACCTGGCGCAGGGCGGCGGCCAGGACGGCGCAGGTGGCGGTGTTGGTCACCTCCAGCCCCGAGCCGTCGCCCAGCCGGAGGCCCTCGGTGGGGAGCCCCATCCGGGCCAGCTCGGCGATCACCGCCGCGCCCCCCGCCGCCGTGGACCCGTCCGGCCCGGCGCGGCGACCGACTTCCCGCAGGATGAGCT